>RPYR01000076.1 GCA_008671285.1 Collinsella aerofaciens
ATGAAGCTCGTCGGTGGCGATGCCCTGGCATTCTTTGATGCGGCGGCGCCGATCGTCGATGCCTCCACGCTCGATATGGACGTGCTGTTCTCGCAGTCGCGCTACGAGGAGCAGGGGAGCGGCGACTATCTCAACGCTCCGCTCAACAAGGAGGAGTACGAGGCCTTTATCGAGGCGCTTACCACGGCCGACCGCGTGGTGCTCAAAGACTTTGAGGGCGGCGATCTGTTCCAGGCCTGCCAGCCTGCCGAGGAGGTTGCACGCACCGGCAAGGACGCTATTCGCTTTGGCGCCATGAAGCCCGTTGGCCTCACCGACCCGCGTACCGGACGTCGCCCCTGGGCAGCGATTCAGCTGCGTGCCGAGAACAAGGAGAAGACCGCCTATAACCTGGTGGGCTTCCAGACCAACTTGACCTTTGGCGAGCAGAAGCGCGTCTTCCATATGGTGCCGGGCCTGGAGAACGCTGAGTTCTTCCGCTACGGTGTCATGCACCGCAATACCTTTGTCGACGCCCCTCACGTGCTCGATAGCACCTTTGCCGTGCCCGGTACCGGCGTGCGCCTGGCCGGTCAGATCACCGGCACCGAGGGGTACATGGAAGCCGTGGCGACAGGTCTGCTCGCGGCGCTCAACACCTATGCCGAGGCTATCGGTGCCGCGGGCGTCGAGTTGCCGCGTGTGGGCGCCCTGGGTGCGCTCGTGGGCTATGCGACCGATCCTGCCACCGTGGGCTATCAGCCTATGCATGTCAACTTTGGCCTGGTGCCGCCACTCGAGGACGGTAAGCGCCGCAGCAAGCGCGACCGCTATCAGGCCTATGCGGACCGTGCGCTCGAGGCCCTCGATGCCTACTTGGCCACGCGTTCCGACTTGTTTGGAGGCGACCGGTCATAGCCTTTGACCTGTACGACACCGTCGACTCTTTTATCGCCTATATCGCACGCGTCGAGGGGCTTTCTCCCAACACGGTGACGGCCTATGGCTCGAGGCTAGAGCGCTTTGCTGCCTGGTGCGAGCGCGAGGATATTGATGCTTTCGCTGCCGACGTGCGCACCATTCGTCGCTATCTTGCCGAGCTTTCGCGTGAGCAGGTGGCTCCCCGAACGCTTGCGGCGCACCTGTCGGCTATTCGATCTCTCTATCGCTGGATGGCTGCCGAGGGGATTGTCGAGGGCGATGCGGTCTCGGCGATCGCGTCGCCCAAGCTGCCGCGTGACCTGCCGGGCGTCCTTACGACCCAGCAGGTCGAGGCGCTGCTCAAGACGCCTGATACCTCAACACCCGCGGGACTGCGCGATGCGGCGATGCTCGAGTTGCTCTATGCCTCGGGTGCCCGCATCTCAGAGCTTGCGGCGCTCAATGTGGAATCCATCTCATGGTCCGAGCGCACGCTGCGCCTGTGGGGCAAGGGAAGCAAGGAGCGCATCGTTCCTCTGTATTGTCGTGCGCTCGATGTGACGCGTCTCTATATTGAAGAGGGGAGGCCGGAGTTGCTCGCTCGGGCAAAGCGCCGCGACCTCGCTACCGGGCCGCATCCGCTGCTTATATCGGCGCGCGGCAATCGCATGAGCGCCGCGATGCTCCGGCGGCGGTTCCATACGCTGGCGACGCTCGCCGGCATTCCGGCCGACATCGCCCCGCATGCGATGCGCCATACCTTTGCGACCGACTTGCTCGAGGGCGGTGCGGACCTGCGCTCGGTTCAAGAGCTGCTAGGTCATGCGAGCCTGTCCACGACGCAGATCTACACGCATCTCACACCCGATCGGCTTAAGCGGGCTGTGGCTCAAGCCCATCCCCGCGGCGAATAGTGGCTGGCACGTCCCGCGCCGCACTCAGGTGTGTGGTTTTGATTGCGGGTTGGCAGGAAGAGGCATTCCTGCTATCATTCATCGGGTTGCTTCACGGCAACATGTTTTTATCACGCACGCGCGGCTACTTCATACCGTGGTGCCCGGGCTTTGGTAGCACATGTCCGGGTTGGTTTTGGAGGATGACCCCGCGCGGAGGCAAACCACAGGAGGTTTAACATGGCTACCAAGATTAATATCCGCACCCTGCTCGAGGCCGGCTGCCACTTCGGTCACCAGACCCGTCGCTGGAACCCCAAGATGAAGCCGTTCATCTTCGGTGAGCGCAACGGCATCTACATCCTCGACCTCAAGCAGACCATCCTCGACGCCGACCAGGCCTACACCTTCGTCAAGAACGTCGCCAAGGGTGGCAACGTGCTGTTCGTCGGCACCAAGAAGCAGGCTCAGGAGGCCGTCAAGAACGCTGCTGAGCGCGCCAACATGCCTTACATCAACCAGCGTTGGCTCGGCGGTATGCTGACCAACTTCGTCACCATCCGCTCCCGCATCAACCGCATGGAGGAGCTCGAGGCCATGGTCGAGGACGGCCGCATGGCTGTTCTGCCCAAGAAGGAGCAGGCTGTTCTCGGCAAGGAGCTCACCAAGCTCCAGACCAACCTCGGTGGCGCCCGCGACATGAAGGGTCTGCCCCAGGCTCTCTTCGTCATCGACACCAAGCGCGAGGAGAACGCCATCAAGGAGGCCCAGCGCCTGAACATCCCCGTCGTCGCCCTGATCGACACCAACTCCGATCCCGACGAGGTCGAGTACGGCATCCCCTGCAACGATGACGCTATCTCCGCTGTCACCCTTATGTGCGAGCTCATGGCTGACGCCTGCCTCGCTGGCTCCGGCAAGGAGCAGGTCTCCGAGGCCGAGATGGCCGCTGAGCCCAAGGCCGAGTAAATCAGTCTTAGTTAATTCTTTTTCATCTCTTTGAAAGGAACCACAATGGCCCAGATTACCGCCGCTATGGTCAAGCAGCTCCGCGAGATGACCGACTCCCCGATGATGGAGTGCAAGAAGGCTCTCGTCGAGGCTGACGGCGACATGGACGCCGCTGTCGACGTTCTGCGTAAGAACGGCCTTGCCAAGGCTGCCAAGAAGGCTGGCCGTGAGACCAACGAGGGCGCTGTCGCCGCGTTCGTCTCCGAGGATGGCAAGACCGGCGCTCTGCTCGAGCTCTCCTGCGAGACTGACTTCGTTGGCTCTAACGCCAAGTTCACCGGCTTTGCTTCCAAGGTCGCTGAGGTTGTCGCTACCACCGAGCCTGCTGACGTCGACGCTCTGCTCGAGAAGCCGATGGGCGAGGAGACCGTTTCCTCCGAGCTCACCGAGATGATTCACATCATGGGCGAGAACATGAAGATCTCCCGCTTCGCTGCCCGCAAGGCCGAGAACGGCGCGCTCGCTTCTTACATCCACATGGGTGGTAAGATCGGCGTCCTCGTCGAGTTCGCCTTCGAGAAGGCTGAGACCGCTCAGGCTGAATCCTTCAAGACCTTCGCTCACGACGTTGCCCTTCAGGTTGCCGCTGTCGCCCCGATCTGCGCTACCCGCGATCAGGTTCCGGCCGAGACCGTCGAGCACGAGAAGCAGATCTACATGGCCCAGGCTGCCGAGTCCGGCAAGCCCGAGGCTATCCAGGAGAAGATGGCTGTCGGCCGTCTGGAGAAGTTCTACAAGCAGTCCGTGCTCACCGAGCAGGAGTTCATCAAGGACAGCTCCCTCACCATCAAGAAGTACGCTGAGCAGGTCTCCAAGGAGCTCGGCGATACCATTACCGTCGTTGCCTTCGACCGTCTGGTCCGTGGCGAGTAAATAAGCTCTTGTAGCTGGTAATGAGCAGGCTGTGGGTTTTACTCACAGCCTGCTTTTTCATGGCTCTTCTTAGAGCCTTTGATAGAATGTTGAGAGTTCAATCTAAAGGAGGATCGCTTTGTCCGACATCCGATATAAACGCGTGCTTCTTAAGCTTTCCGGCGAAGCGCTGATGGGCGACGGCCAATATGGCATCGACCCCAAGGTTACCGACCATCTTGCTAAGCAGGTCAAGGAGCTGCTCGCCGTTGGCCATGAGGTCGGCGTCGTTGTCGGCGGCGGCAATATTTTCCGCGGCATGGCAGGCGCTGCCGGTGGCATGGAGCGTGCTCAGGCCGACTACATGGGCATGCTGGCAACCGTTATGAACGCGCTCGCCCTGCAGGATGCCTTCGAGCATAACGATGTTCCCTGCCGCGTGATGAGCGCTATCCAGATGAACGAGATCTGCGAGCCCTATATTCGCCGTCGCGCCATCAACCACCTTTCCAAGGGCAACGTCGTTATTTTTGCCGCCGGTTCGGGCAATCCGTACTTTACG
>RPYR01000173.1 GCA_008671285.1 Collinsella aerofaciens
AAGCGCAAACGAGCCTTCTGCCGCTTCTACTGGGGCGGAAAGCCCGCGCATATCCGCTAGTCGAATGTCCGCCGCTCTGCCGGAGCCGCCCTTATATCGTTCCACGCGCAGTTTCGCAGCGAAGCGAGAATGTTTGAGCATGGAATGATATAAGGGCGGCTCCGGCAGAGCGGCGGACATTCGACTAGCGGATATGCGCGGGCTTTCCGCCCCAGTAGAAGCGGCAGAAGGCTCGTTTGCGCTTTTGGGGCTTGCCTGCGAGCTCCATGGTTGCGATGGCGATATCCTCGGCTGCGCGTGGGCGTCGCAGCACTTCGCCATTGATGAGCAGTGCCTTGAGCGACTCGGGATGATCGTGGAGATGGCGCAACGTCACGATCAGCTCGCGTGCGGTGGTGACATGCATGCTGGCGCCCATGCCAGTGAGCATGGTGGTGTTGGCCTTTTCCTGGCCATAGGACTTGCCCAGCAGAATCATCGGCAGGTGTGCGCACAGGCATTCGGTAACGGTGAGTCCGCCCGATTTGAGAATTGCCAGGTCACAGCCGTGCATAAGCGCTGCCATGTCATCGACATAGTCAAGAACCGTGACGTTCTCGAGTTTCATGGCATCGAAGAGCGTTTTGAGACGGGTGGCATATTCGGCGTCCTTGCCCGGCAAAAAGACAAAGTGCATGTCCTCGAAGCTGCGCAGGAAGGGGAGAGTGCGGTCCATCTCCGCGCGAAAGCGAACGTACGGTTGAGGCAAACTGGCACCAGCCATTACCAGCACAATGGTCTTGTTGGTGGGGAGATTGAACTTCTTTAGCTCTTCCTCACGATTGTAATCCGTATCGAACCCGGCGCGAATGGGGATGCCTGTAATGCGGATCTTTGCCTCGGGAACCTTGCGGGGGCGGAGTGTTTCGGCCATAAACTCATTTGCCACGCAGAATAGGTCGGTGTCCTTATGGGGCCACCAGCCCTCGACCTCGTAATCGGTCGGTACGCAAATGACGGGATAATCGATGCCCGTAATGATGCGCGCGCCGACGGCGACGTTGGCTGCCGTGATGTGCGTGGCGACCACGGCAATGGGCCTACGAGTCCGAACGTACTCGTTAAATGCGGGGAACATGATGCGCGACCATGCCGTGCCACCGCCCCAAAGCAGGTGTCCGGTAAGGGTATAACGCCAGGTCAAGTCATAAATTGGGCGCGTGGCGCCGGTAAACGAGGCGGCCGTTTTGTTGCCGTCGAATTTTATGCGTCCAAAATCGAGGATATCGAGCACTTCAATCTCAACATCCTCGGGGATGCCATTGGTGCCGCGGATAAGGTCGAATGCCTGCGCAATCGCATTTGCGGCGGCCTTGTGGCCCGAGCCGACCGAGGCGTGCACGATGGTCACGAGAGGTTTTTGCTGAGCCAAGAGCGTGGTTTGTTCCGATTGGGGAGTGCTGTGTGTGAGCAGGGGAGCGTCGTCGCGCGTCTGCGTTTGATCCATCGATAACTCCCCTTCATCTTAGTTTCGCAAGTAATCATTGTAGTGCATGAGTGTCACGTTCGTCTAAATTTGGGTATGAGCGCAAAGAACGCCAATCTTTCGACAGGAGGTCTCTTCATGACTACCCATCAGCCGATCGATGTTGCTATTATCGGCGGCGGTCCTGCGGGCTATGCCGCAGCCATTTATGCGGCGCGTGCCAACCTAACGACGACTGTGATTGAACAGGGCATGTCGGGAGGACAGATCGCCACAACCAATGAGGTCGAGAACTATCCGGGCATTCCGCTGCTGAGTGGAGCCGAGCTTGGCGAGCGTTTTCAGCAGCATGCAGAGGGCCTGGGAGCACAGGTTGCATGGAGCATGGTTACGGGTATCGATTACGATGCCGATTCAGCGCTGTTTACGGTACATCACGATACGGGCGATACGGTTGCCTCGAGCGTTATCGCTTGCATGGGTGCCACGCCGCGATCTGCGGGTTTTGTTGGCGAGGATACGTATCGCGGTCGTGGCGTTTCGTATTGCGCGACGTGCGACGGCATGTTCTTTCGTGGCAAGCAGGTTTTTGTTATCGGCGGCGGCAATGCTGCCTGCGAGGAAGCCCTGTTCTTGTCAGAAATCGCCAGCAGCGTGACCATCGTTTTGCGCCGCGATCAGTTCCGTGCCCCTGATGGCGTGGTTCAAAAGGTGCTCGCAAAAGATAATATTTCAGTTAGGTACCAAACTAGTATTGTCGAACTATCGGGCGAGGCTATGCCCACGACTATCACGTTTAAGGACAACGCTACCGGTGGTACCTATTCTGAGTCCTTTGATCCTGGTTCGTTTGGCATTTTTGTCTTTGCTGGCACGCAGCCGCATACCGAGCTTGTAGAGCATCTGGTGGATTTGGCGCCCGACGGCGGTATTTTGACCGACGAATCGATGGCCACCCGCACGCCTGGCTTATTTGCTGCCGGCGATATCCGTTCCAAGCGGTTACGCCAAGTTGTGACCGCTGTTTCGGACGGAGCTATAGCGGCTACCAGCGCATACGCTTTTCTACGCGGATAAGTACGATAATATATCTTATGTAAGGTTGTTCTATCACTTAAACATCCTGCACAACGAGCTTAAGGCAACGTTGTCGCGGGATGTTTTGTTGTGCAAAGTCTGAGCCAATTATCTTGCGGCCGGACCCGAGCCAAAGCCGATGATCATATCGTTCATTGTGGTATGCAAAACTAGATAATCTAGAATACAATATAAAAATGAACGGAGGTACCATATGAATCACGTTAAACATGTCATTCCTATGTCCGATACATCGGTTAGCATTAGCCCAGAGGATATTCAGCCCACGGTGCTACCTGATGCATTTATCCAGTCTGATATGGTCCGCAAACTCAATACGCTCAGCTTGGCGCGCTATAACCAGTTGCCGAATGTAACGCTCTACCGTGACCAGGTTATTGAGTACATTGAACTGTGGATGGAGCCACTTTCGATTTGTGTGGAGCAGCCCGTCATTACGCCTTCGATGATCAACAACTACGTAAAGGTCGGCCTCGTTCCCGCTCCGGTTAAAAAGCAGTATGGGCGTGAGCAGATTGCGCGTCTCATCGCCATCTGTATTTTTAAGCAGGTACTGCCCATCGCTGCGGTTCAGGCGCTCTTTAATATTCAGCGCCTGAGCTACGATGCGCCGACCGCCTTTGACTATGTGGTCGATCAGCTCGAGGCATCGATTCGTGCGGCGTTCTCCATTGAGCAGGCTCCCGTAGCCGATACGGCTCATCAGGTCACACGCGAGTCGCTGCTCGTGCGCAGCGCGGTATCGTCTTTTGTATCGAAGGCGTATCTCATGAGCTATCTAAAGTTCAACGGGTTTAATAGCTAGCCGATGTACAAGACGGGCGGGACAAAGAGCCATCAGACACTTTATCCCGCCCGTGTTTTTGTTTAGTTGGACGTTATTGGCCCGATGCCACGCCCATGCCGTAGCCGATAATGAGCCCGTGCATCTCGGCATAGTATGAATCCAGTCCGTTGCAGGGCATAATGATGGTCTTGGAGCCGGGCCAATGCTCCACAATGCGACTGGCAAGTGCCTGGGCGCCCGCCTCATTCTCGACATGGTCGATGACGACTTCTCCACCGGTAAAGCCCTCGGCCTCCATGGTGTCGACAATCTTGCCAAGCATCTTCTTTGCGCCACGGGTGTGACCGACGAGCTTGATCTCCCCCGCTTCGCTTGCTGTGCCTAAAACTCGAATGTTGAGTTTATTGGCAATAACGCCGGCTGCCTTGGGAATACGTCCGGCCTTGGCGAGATTTTCGTAATTGCACAGGCTAAAGAGGATCTTGCTGTTCTGTTCCAGCTCATCAAAATAGCCGCAGGCTTCCTCAAAAGAGACGTTGGGATTGCTTGCGAGATAGCGGTCGAACAGCAGGAAGATCAGGTCCATTTTGCCGCCGGCTGCGCGAGAATTGACCAGATGAATCTGACGGTTCGGATCCTCGGCAAGAACCAAATCGCGTGCCGTGGCGGCGGCATTGTAGCTTCCCGAGACACCCTCGGAGATGGGCATGCAAATTGTCTTGTCGGCAAGCCTAAAGAGTTCGGTCCACTCGCCTACGCTCGGACAGGCGCTCGAAGAAGCGCTCGACTCCGCCTGCACGGCGCAATTGAGTTCGTGAACGTCGAGCGTGAGGTCATCGACGAACTCACGCTCCCCCACTCGAATTTTGAGGGGTGCAAATGCAAAGATGGTATGGGGCGCGGTCGGTTGCCAATCGCGGAGGTTGCAGCGCGAATCGGAGATAAGTGCCCAGCTCATAGAGGGTCCTTTCTAAATGTTTCTCATATATTATAGCCATCTTGCTTACCTATGAAAAGTGCATCAAGAATTGAAAACTAGCTCATTGGAATCATGTATGGAGCACGGTCCTAAATAAATGAAC
>RPYR01000240.1 GCA_008671285.1 Collinsella aerofaciens
CAACAGCACGGCGCGCTGAAGCACATTCATGATGCTCGACGACACCGTGGTCATGGGGAACTCTTTGACGTACTCGTCGCTCAGATGCCTAAAAGCGCCCAGACGTCCGCAAAAACCGTCGAGCTCCTCTTTGTTGGGCAGCGAGCCCGTGATGAGCAGGTAGGCGACCTCTTCGTAGCCATAGCGATTCTCGGCCTGGGCGTTGTTGACCAGGTCCTCGATGCTGTAGCCACGAAGCGTGAGTTTGCCCTGATCGGGCACGACTTTGCCGTCGACCTTGTTGTAGCCGTGCACGTCCGAGATGCGGGTAAGGCCCGCGACCACGCCCGAGCCATCGGCATTGCGCAGGCCGCGTTTGACGTTGTGCTCTACGAACAGGCCCTCGTCGTACGGGGCGGTCGGCAGGCCGTGGTAGAGGTTTTCGCTTTCGGGCGAAATCTGACGGCTCGCCTCGTAATCCAAAACCAGGCGGCTCAGGTGATCGTCGAAGCGGTAGTAGATTTTCTTGGCGTCGTAGGCCATGCGCGCTCCTCTCCGGTCCGCTTTGGGGCCGCGCGCTTGGACGATATGACGTCAAGCGGCCCCGAGCGGCTTGTTCGCTACAGGCGGTACATAAAGTTAAAGACGTCCTCGCGCTGGATGGACACGTTGACGCCCGAAAGCTCGCCGGCCTCGGCCAGCGCCTTCTGCAGCTCGGCGAAGTCGAGCTTGGACTCGGCGGTGTCGGCCAGCATGGTCATGGTGAAGATGTCCTCGATAATGGACTGCGTGATGTCGCGGATGTCGACGTTGGCCTCGCCCAGAACGCGGGTGACGCCGGCGACGATACCGGGACGGTTCTTGCCAAGGACGGTGATGACGATGCGGGAGGACGAGATCTCGGCCATGGGAAACCCTTTCGCGTGGTTGCGGCGCGCGGGGGCGCTCCGCTACGGTACAGTGTTCATCATTGTACCTGTCTGGCGCAAAAAAGGCGCGCTCGCTGCGGCGTTACATGCCTGCAACATGAGCGTAAGGGGGAAGGCCGCACGGGGAAGAGCCGTCTGGCGCGTGTCCAGCTCGTGTTGGGTTGATTTTCGATCTCAGCCGAACACTTTGAGCGGATAGGCCGTTCCCGCAGTCAGCCGAACGCCTCCGACGGCTGATTCCGAACTGGAAGCGGAGGGCATCCCCGCCCTTCGGTAGGGGATACCGCTCCGCGGCGCATGCCGCGGGCGGCGCCCCTATCGGACCACCGTGGCCTCGGTCGGGATGGCCCCCAGCACCGCCGCGTACTCGGTGGGGTAGAGCCGGCTGATCGTCTTCACGTCGCGTATGACGATATTCCGGTCGTCCGGCTCGGTGATGCCGTATCCGAACGCCTGGAGCGTCTCGATGGACTCCTGAATCCTCTGTTGGAACATGGGGCCCGGATCGACCCTCAGCCCGAGGTACCCGCGCCAAAGGCACGGCGAGGCGCGCAGCATGTTGTGGATTTTGGAGATTGGCTCGATGTCGGCGTAGACGTTGAGCGTCACCATGGCGTCCTTGTGCCCGAGGATGGATTGGAGCGCCTTGATATCGCCGCCCTGGCGGATCCGCTGCGTGGCGAACGTGTGGCGAAGGCCGTGGGACGTAATCAGCTCGTCGTTGGTGCCCATGAGGCCGTTGGTCTTCGAGAACGTCTTGAACGCCCTGCAGATATAGCTTGTCGTCGCGAAGGTCGCGCCCGGCCCCGACAGGACGTAGCAGTCCCCGATTCCGACCGACCCGACGAGGCCACGCGAGCGCAACTTCCCGTGATTGATCTCGTGAATCTCCTTCAGGAAGGGGAGAAGGCCGACTGGGTCGATGGGTATGGCCCTGGAATCATGGGTCTTGGTGTCCCTGATGAAGGAACCCATCCCCTTCGTGTGCGCCACCGAGTGCCTGACCGAGATCAGGCCCGTCTCGAAATCCACGTCGCACCACCTAAGGCCGAAGACCTCGCCGATTCGCATCCCCGTGTTCAGGGCGAGCACGACCGCCCTCTAATCCTCGGCTGACCAATCGAGTCCTAACTCCTTTCGGGCATCCTCTTCGCTCATGACTTCGAGAAGGTCTCCAGGTTGGCAACGAAGGGCGAGGCATAGCTGCTCGAGCGTGTTGAAGCGAATGCCGCGAATATGCCCCTTTTTAATACGGGACAGGTTCACGGGCGTGGTTCCAATCCTTTCGGCAAGTTCGTTCGAGGAAATCTTTCGCTCGGCCATGATCTTGTCGAGGCGAACAATTACGGGCATGACGTGTCCTTACGCAATCTCGTCGGAGTCGAGGTACAGCTCTCGAGCGTACAAGAAGAGCTGGGAGAGCATGAACAAGACGATGCCGAGAACCAGAGAGGTCCAGTCGAATGATGAAGCGATCTCTTGGGCGCCGACGGCCCCCTCGCCGCCAAACATCAAGACGGAGGTTTCGAGTGAGCCGGCGTAGAGGCTGGTGGCAGCTTGAACAACGAAGAGAATGCCGAGCACCTTCAAGCATGTCGCAGAGCCTTTCTTGAATGGGTATCCGCTCTTGATCGTCCACACGAGAACGGCGCTGAGGACGGTCGTGGCGATACCGATGACGGCAGGGGCCAATGTCGAGATCGCAAGGGCTGGATATGCTGGGGAGTCTACAATCACAGGGTTGTCGAGCACTTCGATTG
>RPYR01000158.1 GCA_008671285.1 Collinsella aerofaciens
GTTCTCCAGAATGGCGGCCATGGTGCGGCCAGCCGGCAGGCCGGAACCGTTGAGGGTGTGCAGGTAGCGCGAGCCCTTGAAGTTCTCGGGGTCGCGATACTTGATGTTGGCGCGACGGGCCTGGAAATCGCCGCAGTTAGAGCAGGAGCTGATCTCCTTGTAGGCGTTATAGCTCGGTAGCCAGACCTCGATGTCGTAGGTCTGACGGGCAGAGAAGCCCAGGTCGCCGGTGCACAGGCTAATCACGCGATACGGAAGGCCCAGCTGCTGAAGCAGGAACTCGGCCTCGGCGGTCATGCTCTCGAGCTCCTCGTCGGACTCCTCCGGCTTGGCAAACTTGACCATCTCGACCTTGTCGAACTCGTGCTGGCGGATGATGCCGCGGGTGTCGCGACCAGCGGAGCCGGCCTCCTCGCGGAAGCAGGGGGTGAAGGCGGTGTAGCGGCGCGGCAGGGTATCAGCATCGAGAACCTCGCCGGCGTGCAGGTTGGTAAGCACGACCTCGGCGGTGGGGATCAGGAAGTTGTCGCCCGAGACGTGATAGGCGTCGTCCTCGAACTTGGGCAGCTGACCCGTGCCAAACATGGTCTGACGCTTGACGACGATGGGCGGCCACCACTCCTTAAAGCCACGGCTGGTGTGCGTGTCAAGGAAGAAGTTGATGAGGGCGCGCTCAAGACGGGCGCCGGCGCCACCGAGAACGGTAAAGCGGCTGCCGGAGAGCTTGTTGCCGCGCTCGAAATCGAGGATGTCGAGGTCGGTGCCCAGGTCCCAGTGCGGCTTAAAGTCGAAGTCGAACTCGCGCGGGGTGCCCCAACGACGGCGCTCGATGTTCTCGTCCTCGTCCTTGCCGTACGGCGTGGCCTCGCAAGGGATGTTGGGAAGGTGAGCCATAAAGTCGTACTGCTCCTGCTCGAGAGCGGTGCGGCGCTCGGCCAGACCGTCAATCTTCTCGTTGACGGCGCGCACGGCCTCCTTGGCGGCCTCGGCCTCGTCCTTCTTGCCCTCCTTCATCAGGGCGCCAATCTTCTTGGACTCGGCGTTACGCGTGGCCTGGAGCTCCTCGACCTCGGTGATGACGGCACGGCGCTCGTCGTCGAGTTCAAAGAACTTCTCGCGATCCCAAGACGTCTGGCGATTTGCCATGGCGGTATCGATGGCATCGGGGTTCTCGCGAACAAACTTGATATCAAGCATTAGATCCTCCGGCGATATACATTCCATTTAGGTTGCAACCTTGTACATGTATGGGCAAGTATATACTTATGAGCGTTTACGACCCAACCCAACTACGCAAGAAGGCACCCAATGGACGCAGTTTTTTCCTTTTTGTTTGGCACCCGCACCGGTTTTGCCATCCTTTTCGCCGGCGGCATCCTACTGTTTGCGATTCTTGCCTTTGTAATGGAGAAGCGCACCCATAAGATGTATGTCGACCGCGGCCCCAAGGACGAGGACGATCAAGACAGCTTCTGGGACTAACCTGCCAAAAAGGGACTGGTTTATTTTGGTCGGTTTTATCTGGGCAAACGCAAGCGCCTCGCAACTGGAATTGAGCCAGTTGCGAGGCGCTTTTTGCTATAGAGATAAAACCGCAGGAAAACCTGCCAAAATAAACCTGTCCCTAAATGGCAGGTTTTACTGGAGGGTGGCGTCGATGGCCTTGACCAGAGCGCTGCGCATGCCGGCGTCCTCGAGCGCGACGACGCCCTTGATGGTGGCGCCACCGGGTGAGCATACGGCATCCTTCATCGCCGCAGGATGCTGGCCAGTCGCAAGCTGTAGCTTTGCCGTGCCCAGCACCATCTGGCTCACAATGCGATAGGCATCGGCGCGCGGGATACCGTGCTTGACGGCCGCGTCGCCCAAGGCTTCAATCGCCATGGCGACAAATGCCGGTGCGCAACCGCCCACGGTACCGCCCACAAACAGCAGACTCGTGTCGAGCTCGACGACGGTGCCAAGCTTACCGAGCAGGTCGAGTACCACGGCACGCTGCTCGCCGTTGAGCGTAGAGGACTTCTCGCAGGCGATGACGCCCTCGCCCACCGAAACCGGCGTGTTGGGCACCGTCGAGATGTGTGCGACACCCGGCAGGACCTGCTCCCACTTGGCGCTATCCCAGGTCCAGGCGACCGAAAGGACAACCTTGTCGGCAAGAGTGTCCTTAAGCGGAGCGAAGACCTTCTCGATCATGTACGGCTTGACCGCAGCAACCACGATATCGGATGCGGCGACAACCTCCGCCGCATCACGACAGGCAACCATCCCACGCGTCTCACAACGCTCAACCAAGGCATCGTAGTGGCCCGCGCAGGCGCATATATCGCTCGCAGCCACACCGGCGGCGATCCAGCCATCGGCCATAGCGCTCGCCATATTGCCAAAACCGACAAATCCAATCTTCATATCTCATAGTCCTCTCAGACACGCTCTTCAAAACGAAGGCTATTGTCCCACGGCATTGTTTCGTATTGCCGACCTATTTGTGATACGGCTCGCCACGGCTGATCTTGCAGGCGCGGTAGATTTGCTCCAGCAGCACCACGCGCGCCAAGTTGTGCGGCAAGGTAATACGTCCAAAGCTGAGCATCTCGTCGGCTCGTGTGCGCACGTCATCGCTCACGCCGTCCGATCCACCAATCACAAAGGCGATGTCGCTGTTACCACGCAGCATAAGATCGTCGAGCCGCGCCGAAAGCTCCTCGCTCGAGCGCTCTTTGCCCTCAATGGCAAGCAGGATCACATGCGCTCGAGGCGGCAGGGCTGCAAGAATCGCCGCACCCTCCTTGTCGCGTGCGGCATCCACGCCGCCCGCCTTAGCCGGGTCGATATCGGCCACCTCGCGGATATCCACCTTGGCATAGGCACCTAGGCGCTTGGTGTACTCAGCGCACGCGTCCTTCCAAAAGCGCTCCTTGAGCTTACCGACGCAAACGACGGTGTATTTCACGCGCGTCTACTCCTTCGAATCGTTTTGAACTTTGCTGGCGGGCAGCATCTGCTCGAACATCGAGGCCGACTGCGAGAAATCGCTCGGCAGTACGACCGTCGATGTTTTACCCGTGCTAGCGAACTCTGTCATCATCTCGGACCACTGCGTAAACA
>RPYR01000167.1 GCA_008671285.1 Collinsella aerofaciens
GCCGATGATGATGCCGTCCACCGGCAATGCGGCCATACGACGCGTGGCCTCGGCAAGCGAAAACTCCTCGGTCTTGGACATCTCGACCAGCGTGATGGCGCAATTATGCTCGCGAGCAGCGCTGGCGATGCCGTCGATCATTGAGAGGTTGCCGAACTTGGTGACATCGTTGACGCACAGGCCGACCGAATGGTAGCGACCGTCGCGCAGCGAGCGACCGGCATAACTCGGACGAAAGCCGAGCTCTTGCATAGCGGCCTGCACACGCTGGCGCGTCTGCTCGTTAACGTTGGGCAAACCGTTGGCGACGCGCGAAACCGTCTGCTGCGAAACGCCAGCAGCGCGGGCGACGTCGGCCATGGAGACCGGACGCGTACCTGTATCGTTGGACGGGCGCCTTGCCACAGGATCACCTTCACCCTTGCGAGATCTGAATAGCGTGCATGCCGGCCCGGGCAGAAACACACCCCGCGCCGAAGCCCGCTATCGTCGGACGCATGTTAACGTACTCTACTTTTTCAATCCGCAACTCTTCTGCTTTATAAGTCCATACAGCAGTACCGTTCACGGCTGTATTTCTACCGATTACCAGATTCTCAAAAAGTGACAAGCGTTGTGTTATGAGTACGTTAACATAGCCCGTAACGTGCGGTATCGTGAACACTTGGTTCACGCCGCTTCAAGTTGTTAACGTACTCATAACGACGCAAAACTCGCCCGTGCGCACCAAGGAAAGGACTCCCATGACCACCCCCGACGAAAAGACATTCGCCACGCTCACCAAGCTGTTCGAGGAGGAGTTTGGCCCCATCGGCGACCGCCAGGTGCTCTATGTGCACGCGCCCGGCCGTTCCGAGATCAGTGGCAACCACACCGACCACGAGGGCGGCCACGTTATCGCCGGCTCGCTTGATGTCGCCGTTGACGGCATCGCCGTGGCAACCGACTCCAACAAGGTTCGCGTAGCCGACGAGGGCTATCCCACCTTTGAGATCACACTCGATACGCTAGATGTTCAGGAGTCCGAGAAGGGCACCTCCGCAAGCCTCGTCCGCGGTATGGCCCACGAGATTGCAGCTCTTGGCGTTGAGCCCCACGGCTTCGACTTCGCCTTCACCTGCTCCGTCCCCTCGGGCGGCGGCCTTTCCAGCTCTGCCGCCGGCGAGGCCGCATACGGTCGTGCCATGGAAACCCTCTGGGGCGCACCTGCCATCGAGCCCGTCGCGCTCGCCCAGATGAGCCAGCGCACCGAGAACAACTACTACGGCAAGCCCTGCGGTCTGATGGACCAGGCCGCCGTATGTCTGGGCGGCCTTGCCTACATGGACTTTGAGGACCAGGCTCAGCCTAAAACCCAGAAGCTCGAGCTCAACTTTGAGGATCACGGTTATGCGCTCGTGCTCGTTAAGGTCGGTGCCGACCACGTGGCCGCCACCGATGACTACGCCGCCGTTCCGCGCGAGATGCAGGACGTCGCCGCCGAGTTTGGCAAGGCACGCCTGTGCGAGGTAAACGTGGCGGACTTTGACGCCAAGCTCCCCGAGCTGCGCGCCAAGCTGGGCGACCGTGCCTGCCTGCGCGCCGTTCACTACTGGTACGAAAACGGCCTGGTCGACAAGCGCTGGGCAGCCCTGAACGCCGGCGACATCGACCAGTTCCTGGTCCTGACGCGCGAGTCCGGCGCCAGCTCTGCCATGTACCTGCAGAATGTCGTTGCCAAGCTGGGCTCCGAGCAGCCTTCCATGTATGCCCTGGCGCTGGCCGAGCACGTGCTCGACGGCCGCGGCGCCGTTCGTATCCACGGTGGCGGCTTTGGTGGCACCATCCAGGCCTTCGTGCCGCTCGACCTGGTCGACACCTTCATCGCCAAGATGAACGGCTGGCTGGGCGAAGGCTCTGCCCGTCACTACGCCATCTCTGACAAGGGGGCTTACGCGGCATGGCTGTAATGACTGACGTGCGCGAGGCCGCGCAGAACCTGATCGAGTACGCTATCCACCGATCGATGATCGGCCAGGACGATCGCATCTGGGCATACAACACCATTTTGGAGTGCATCGGCGCCACGGGCCCCGCACTCGATATGGCCTGGGCGCTCCAGGTTGAGAAACTCTCGCTCTTGCCCCCCGATACCTTGCCCGACTTTGACCTTGAAGGCACGCTTGCCGCGCTTTCCGAGACCGCCGTTGCCAACGGCGCCGCCGAGGACACGGCGTCGGGCCGCGACCGCATCGCCATGCGCATCATGGGCGCGCTCATGCCGAGGCCTTCGGTTGTAAACGAGGAATTCAACGGCCGCATGGGCGTCAACGAGCCCCGCGCCGCGACCGACTGGTTCTACGGCCTGTGCTGTGACGCCGGTTACGTGCGCCGCGCCGCCATCGCGCGCAACATCAAATGGAGCACTTCCACCAACTGGGGTGACCTGGAGATCACCATCAACCTGTCAAAGCCCGAAAAGGCCCCACGCGATATTGCCGCAGCCGGTGCCGCCAAAAACACGGGCGAGAAGTATCCCGCCTGCCAGCGCTGCATCGAAAACGAGGGCTATCCCGGACGCTCCGCCGCAGCCGACGGCGGCGCTCACCCCGCCCGCCAGAATCTGCGCGTTATCCCCATCCAGCTCGACGGCGAGCGCTGGGGTTTCCAGTACAGCCCGTACGCGTACTTTAACGAGCACTGCATCACGATGAGCTCCGAGCATCGTCCGATGCACGTCGACCGCAAGGGGCTGACCTGCCTGCTCGACTTTGTCGACCTGTTCCCGCACTACTTTATTGGCTCCAACGCCGACCTGCCTATCGTGGGCGGCTCGATCTTGTCGCACGACCACTTCCAGGGCGGCGCGCACGAGTTCCCCATGATGCATGCCACCGAAGTCTCGCAGTTTAGCGTGCCCGGCTTTGACCAGGTCGGCGGTACCGTGTTGCAGTGGCCGCTTTCGGTGCTGCGACTGCGCTCGCATGACCGCGCTCAGCTGCTCGACGCTGCCGAGAAGATTATCCTCGCCTGGCGCGAGTGGACCGATGAGTCGGTTGGCGTTATCGCACACACGACCGACGGCGTCGCGCACCCCACCGTGACGCCCGTCATCCGCCGCGTCGCCTCCCGCGGCAATGCCGGCGGCGAGATTTACGAGGCCTACCTGGCGCTTCGCTGCAATATCACGACCGACGAGCATCCGCTGTGCGTTTTCCACCCGCATGCCGAGTATCACCACATTAAGAAGGAGACCATCGGCCTGATCGAGGTCATGGGCCTGGCTATTTTGCCGCCGCGCTTGGTTCCTGAGCTCGGTGCTGTCCGCGAGCACCTGCTGGCGGCCAAAGCCGATGTCAGCTACGACCTTGCCGGCGCGCTCGAGGGCGATGATCTTTGCCGCAGCCATGCCGCGTGGGCCGAGGATGTCTATGCCCGCCGTGCCGACGAGCTTACGGCGGATAACGCCATCGATATCCTGCACGAGGAGGTCGGCGTGGTGTTCGGCCACGTGCTCGACAACGCCGGCGTCTTTAAGTGGGACGAAGCCGGCCGCGCCGCCCAGCAGCGCTTTATCGACTCGCTGTAATGATCCCTTGGGGACGGAGGAAAACGGATCATTTCGTCTTCAAGACAACGGCGCCCGCCGGCAACATCGCCCGCGGGCGCCGTTTTTTGAGTGTAGTCATTGGGGATGTTCTTAAACGACTGGTCATTAAAGAACGTCCCCGACGACTAATGACTCGAGCGTGGAAAATCTCCCACTTTGAGCTCGTATGGGCACCAAAAGCGGGAGATTATCCACGCTCGTTCTATTAGGAGTCGCAACCACTACAACTCTACGACCTCAACGCCGTTGTAAATCTCGTCCCAGCGGTCCATGACCAGGTGGCCGGTCTTGGGATCCATGGCGTTGAGCTTGCCGCAGGTATTGGCGGTCTTGAGCACCGTGACGTCGTCGGCACCAGCCGCAATGGCATGCGCTAAGCCGGCGATGGTCGAGTCGCCGGAACCCGTCGCGGGCACAGCCGCAATCGCGGGCGTCTTGGCGCGGAACGCGCGGCCCTCGTGGAAGCCCACCGAACCGGCAGCGCCCATCGAAACGACGACCCAGGGA
>RPYR01000244.1 GCA_008671285.1 Collinsella aerofaciens
CGACAGCAACATAACGGTAATGTCGCGGAAACACGGCGAGTCTAAGCTATGACTCGTTCGTTAGTAATCAACACCGCTTCTCACGCGGTGCCGATACGAAGGGAGTTCCGTATGGCCGAACTTACTGACCGCTTCGGGACCATGGTGTTCTCTGAGGAAGTCATGAAGGATTACCTCCCCAAGGACATTTGGAAGCGCCTTGCTGCAACCCTCGAGGGCGGTGAGCCGCTCGACCTGGACGTGGCCAACGCCGTTGCTCATGCCATGAAGGTCTGGGCCATCTCCAAGGGTGCGCCGCACTACGCGCACTGGTTCCAGCCGCTTTCGGGCATTACTTCCGAGAAGCACGACAGCTTCCTGGAGCCCAACCACGACGGCACCGCCATTACCAAGTTTACGGGCAAGAACCTCATCCAGGGCGAGCCGGACGCCTCCAGCTTCCCCAACGGCGGCCTGCGCGCCACCTTCGAGGCCCGTGGCTACACCGCTTGGGACCCCACTAGCCCCGCCTTTATCAAGGACGATGTCCTGTGCATCCCCACGGCTTTCTGCTCCTACACGGGCGAGGCCCTGGACAAGAAGACCCCGCTGCTGCGTTCCATGACCGCGCTCTCGCGTGAGTCTAAGCGCGTTTTGGCGCTGTTCGGTAAGACCCCCAAGAAGGTCGTTCCTTCCGTGGGCGACGAGCAGGAGTACTTCCTGATCAAGAAGGACGCCTATCGCAAGCGCAAGGACCTGGTCATCACCGGTCGCACCCTCTTTGGTGCTGCTCCCTGCAAGGGCCAGGAGCTCGAGGAGCACTACTTTGGCGCTATCCGTCCCACCGTCTCGGCCTATATGAAGGACCTGGACGATGAACTGTGGGCGCTTGGCATTCCCGCCAAGACCAAGCACAACGAGGTTGCTCCCTGCCAGCATGAGCTCGCCCCCGTCTATGGCGAGGTCAACGAGGCCATCGACCAGAATCTGGTCATGATGGAGAAGATGAAGCTCATCGCCTCCCGCCACGACTTGGTCTGCCTGCTGCACGAGAAGCCCTTCGAGGGCATCAACGGTTCGGGCAAGCACAACAACTGGTCGCTTGGCACCGAGTCCGAGAACCTGCTCGACCCGGGCGACACCCCGCTCGACAACCTGCAGTTCATCGTCTTCCTCACCGCGGTGATCGAGGCCGTTGATAACTATCAGGAGCTCCTGCGTGCCTCCGTTGCCTCGGCCGGCAACGATCATCGTCTGGGCGCCAACGAGGCTCCTCCAGCGATTATGTCCATCTTCCTGGGCGACCCGCTTACCGAGGTCGTCGAGAAGCTCATCGATGGCAAGGCTTCCGTCCCTGCCACGCGCGGCGTGCTCGACCTGGGCGCCGATACCCTGCCCAAGCTGCTGCAGGACAACACCGACCGCAACCGCACCTCCCCGTTTGCCTTCACCGGCAACAAGTTCGAGTTCCGTGCCTGCGGTTCCGAGCAGAACGTTTCCGACTCCAACCTGGTGCTCGATGCCGCCGTGGCCAAGTCGCTCAAGTCCTTCGCCGACGCGCTTGAGGGTACGCCCGAGGATGAGTTCCAGGACGCCGCGCTCGAGTACTGCAAGAAGGTCCTGACCGACCACCAGCGCATCCTGTTCTCCGGTGATGGCTACTCTGACGAGTGGCCCGTTGAGGCCGAGAAGCGCGGTCTTGCCAACAACAAGACCACGGCTGACGCCCTGCCCGCCTTTGTTTCCGATAAGGCCATTGCGCTCTTTGAGGAGACGGGTGTCCTGACCAAGGCCGAGGCCCAGTGCCGCTACGACTGTAAGCTCGAGAAGTACAACAAGCTCATGAACATCGAGGCCACCACGATGGTTCGCGAGGCGCGTCGTACCTATCGCCCGGTCATTACCGCCTATGCCACCAAGGTCGCTAAGGGCCTTGAGACTATTCGTGCCGCTGGTGCGGAGGCCGCCATGCAGTGCGAGCAGAACACGCTCAACAAGCTCTGCAACGGCATCACCACCATCAACGACTCCATCAAGGCGCTCGACGCCGTGCATCAGAAGGCCGAGGCTCTCGATGGCCAGGAGCAGGCCAACGTGTATGCACATGAGGTCGTTCCCGCTATGGATACGTTGCGCGCCGCCGTGGATGCCATGGAGGAGATTGTGGCCGCTGACTACTGGCCGGTCCCGACCTACGACGACATTCTGTTCTATGTGTAACAGACACGTTTGATTTTGCGTGTGAAGGGGTCTCGCCTGTGTGAGGCCCCTTCTTTTTTGCCGCTTTGACCTGCTTTGAACTTGCAGCCGAGCGAGCGTTTCGCGCGGGACATCTTAAAAGTTGTAACCTGTTTTGGCACGCGGACGTTTCGGCCGTTTGTTCATAAAGGGGAGGATTATCCGATGAAGGTATTCGATATCGTGTTTAGCCCGACCGGCGGAACGGAAAAGGCGTCTGGCTACATTGCCAATGCGTTGGAAGGGGAAACCGTTGCTGTAGATCTGACCGATAGCGGGCTTGGTTTTCGCACGGTTGCGATGACAAAAGAGGATGTAGCCGTGATCGCGGTACCCTCGTATGGCGGGCGAGTCCCGGCTGTGGCTGCGGAGCGCTTGGGTATGATGCGGGGAAACGGTGCGCAGGCGGTTCTGGTTTGTGTTTACGGAAACCGCGCGTATGAGGACACGCTGGTCGAGCTTGAGGATGCGGCGAAAGATGCGGGCTTTCGGGTGATCGCGGCGGTTTCTGCCATCGCCGAGCATTCTATTGTTCGCCAGTTTGCAGCCGGTCGGCCTGATGCACAGGACGCGGCGCAGCTCGCTGGGTTTGCGGATCAGATTCAGCAAAAGATGTCTGCAGGAGATGCTTCTGAGCCGGCTATTCCGGGTAATCGTCCCTATAAGAAGGCCGGGGGTACCGGCATGGTGCCTAGGGCCACAAAGGAGTGCACCGCCTGCGGGGCTTGCGTCGCAGCGTGTCCCGTTGGCGCTATCGATAAAGACGATCCCAAGCGGGTGGACAAAAAGGCCTGCATTTCCTGCATGCGCTGCATTGCCGTATGTCCGTGGGGCGCTCGCGCGGTAAATCCCGTCATGCTCTCTGCGACTACCAAGATGTTGAGCAAAGTTTGTGCCGAGCGGAAGGAGTGCGAGCTGTTTATCTAGCGCAGGGGCTTTGAGTCTTCTTCATCTAATGTCAAGAAAGAACGAACCCGTGCGATGGTAACTCGCACGGGTTCGTACATTTTTGAGTTGGTGCCCCCAGCGGGATGTCCGCGTGCGGCTGGCGCCGCCCGCTTCCGCTGCGTCGCTTCACTCCTTGCGCGCTGCGCTGGAAAACGCTTGCGCGTTTCCTCAGCTCCGCACCCTGTCGGGTTCGAATCCCGGCACATGGGTAGCAAAAAGCCCGCTACCGAATTGGCAACGGGCTTCTCAGATTCTGTGGTGCCCCCAGCGGGATTCGAACCCGCGATATCCACCTTGAAAGGGTGGCGTCCTTGGCCGCTAGACGATGGGGACAGCGGGAAAGAGTATAGCAGACTTTTTTGCCGGCGCGTATATCGTTGGCAAACTGGAAAACCACCACACAGGAGCTGGCTCCCTATCCTGATTTTCAAATATCTCAATCTGTAACATCTGGGCAGGCAAATCGGCTCTATCTGTTACAGATCGAGACAGACGGCGGGCGTCGGGACGAATATCTCAATCTGTAACAGTAAGACGACTTTCAACGGCCTAGATGTTACAGATCGAGACAAACAAACGTGGCAGATCAAAACCACCACAAAGGTGCCTGTCCCCTTTGTGGTGGCGGGGCGTTAGGGGAGGAGCTTCATCGCGGCGTCGTGGGCGGCGTGCTCGTAAGCGTCGTCGAGGGGCTTGAGCGGCAGCAGAGCGGTGGCCTGTGCATCGCCACGGCGCTCGAGAGCGTGGGTGATGAGCCAGTCGGCGAGTTCGGGGTTCTTGGGCAGTGCCGGTCCGTGTAGGTACGTGCCGATGACGCCCTTGTAGATCAGACCCTCAAAGCCGTCGTCGCCGTTGTTACCGGTGCCCGTGACGACGGACGTTCCGAGCGGCGTGGCCTCGGCGTCCAAAAGCGTGCGGCCACCGTGGTTCTCGAATCCCACAAAGGGCTCGGGTGCCAGGTCGGTCTTGACGGCGACGTTGCCGATCAGGCGGTCGGAGCCGCGCACGGTTTCGGCGGCAATGACGCCCAGGCCCTCGAGGCGATTCTCACCCATATAGTACGAACGGCCGAGCAGCTGATAGCTGCCGCAGATAGCGAGCAGCGAGCCGCCATCCTCAACATAGGACGCGACCTTGTCTTTTTGAGCGAGCAGCTCGTGTGCCACGGCAAGCTGGTCGCGGTCGGAGCCACCGCCCATCATAACGATGTCGGCGTCGGTGAGATCGAGCGACTCGCCCATGCGGACCTCGTCCACACGCACGGGAATGCCGCGCCAGGCGCAGCGGCGCTCGAGGGCAATGACGTTGCCGCCGTCGCCATAGAGGTTGAGGGCATCGGGATACAGGTAGACGATGCGCAGGGGGCGCGAGAGTTCGACCGGCGCAATATCGGTGGGGACAGCGCTGCCATCGGCGCGCGTTGCGGCGTGGGAGGCAACCGAGCTCGCATCGGTGCCCTTAAGCTCGTCGAGCTCCTTGACCAGCGGCGGGAAGGCCGTGTAATTGGCGACGGCGTAGAAAGTGTCGCCAGCCTCCTCGTCTGCCACGGCGCCGATTGCCTGCTCGATATTCGAGATGATGGCGGAGTCGATGCCGGCGTACTTCAGGCGTACCTGCATATCGTGTGCACGCGTGCCGCCGGCAAAGGCGACAAGCCCTGGGGTATCGGCGATGCGCTCGAAGTCGACGTCGTAGATCCACGAGACATCGTGGCCGTCGGCGTCGTTGTCGTTCAGAAAGAAGGCGCAGAGTCTGCCGCCCGCCGTCTTAATGGACTGGATCTGGCGATCGAAGCCCACGGGATTCTTGGCCAGGTTTGCCTCGACGGTACGGCCGGCGATCTCCCAGCGGCCCATGCGTCCGCCGGCGGGGACGTAGGCATCGAGCGTGGACTGTAGATGTGCCGCGCCCACGCCCAGCTCGCGCGCCGCAAAGAAGGCGGCGGCAACGTTATAGACCATGTATAGGCCGTTGTAGCGCGTGGCGATGTGCGTTGCGGGTGCGTCAGTATCGGGTCCAAAGTTCAGGTCAAAGCCGTAGCCGTTGCAGGTGAGCTCAACGTCCGTTACGCGACGGACCAGCGCGGGACGACCCCAGCCGCACGAGGGGCAATGGTATGCTCCAAGCTGTCCGTACTGCACATAGTCGTACTCCAGCGGCGCGTTGCACTGCGAGCAAAAGCGCGAGTCGCTAATGCGGTCAGACTCGGTGTCGGTGGCGCCGTCGATGCCAAAGGCGATGCTTGCATTGGGAACGCGCGCGGCGATCGCGGCACACAGCGGGTCGTCGGCGTTATAGATGAGCGTCGTTGTCGGCGAAAGCTCCAGCGCGTGGGCGATGACATCCTGGGTATGGTCGATCTCACCGTAGCGGTCCAGCTGGTCGCGGAACAGGTTGAGCAGCACAAAGTAGGTCGGCTTGAGCTTGGGCAGGACGCGCACCGTGTAGAGCTCGGCGCACGCAAAGACGCCTACGCGCTTGCTGCTGGCGGTTCGCTTAAGGTTGCCGCGCGCCTCGAGCAACGCGCCCACCACGCCTGGCTCCATGTTGTTGCCGGCGCGGTTGCATACCACGGTGGCGCCGCTGGCGGCAACGGCATCGGCGATGAGGTTGGAGGTGGTGGTCTTGCCGTTGGTGCCGGTGATCACCACGCTGCGGTCGACAAGGCCCGCGAGGTCGCTTAGCAGCTCGGGGTCGATCTTCATGGCGATGCGGCCGGGGAGTACGCCGCCCTGGCGCTTAAGGACGGAGCGCAGCCCCCAGCGGGCGATATCGCTCGAGGTGCAGGCGAGAGATGAGCGGAAGTTCATGAAGCCGTTCCTAACGTGAATGACATGGTCGTGGCGTTTGCGCCGTTAAAAGCCGTAACGGCGCGCAAATTCCTGGGCAAGCTGCGATACGTCTTCGCAAGCGTTGGCCCAGGGGGCAAAGTCGGGAGTATCCGAGATGATGCCGTCGGCCTCCCAAACTGCCTGATGCGAAAGGTCCCAGGGGTCGTGCGGTTCGGGCCGGCAGGGAAGGTACGGTGTCTGATACATGGGGTTCAGCAAAAAGAACGCGCCGCCCTCGCAGCGGTTGGCAAACTCGCGCAGCGCGCGTGTCGCCGGGCGCATCTTGTTTGTTTTGAACAACAGGATCGTGCGGGCGAGTAGGTACCAGGGGGAGCTCTCGAGGGCATCGGCCCCCATCTGCTCCTCGAGCTGGTGGGCCAGGGCAAAAAAGCCGTCCTCGTCTTCCAGGCGAGCGAGGGCGAGTAGCACGGTGCCTGCAGCTCGGGTGGGATAGCCTTCCGCCTTAAGAACGCGGCGAGAATAGTTGGCGGCAGCACGGTAGCGAGCGCTCGCCATGCACAGCTGCGAGATGGCCTCGAGCGTGTGGAGCCACCCGATAAGAGCCGGCTCGCTTACGGTGAGATCGGCCGCCGTCACGCCGTCCGTCAAAACCTTGTTGGCCCAGTAGTGCGGGGCCTCCATGTCGAACCCGGGCACGCTTTGCTGCAAGTAATCGGCCGTGGTCGCCTCGAGCTTCATCAAGTCGCCTAGACAGGCGTCGACGGGCGTGTCCGCCAAAATGATGGCGAGCAGCTGGGCATCGAGGACATACGCATCGACGCGGACGATTTTGAGTAGCTCATCGCGCATATCGTCGAACAGGCGGTTGCGCGTCTGCTCAAACTCCTCATCGCTGCCCATGTCCTCGATGCGATGGAGCTCGTAGAGCAGGTGGCGGTGGACGCCTGCATAGGACAGCAGAGCCTGGGCATGCTCGGGCTGCGCATACTTATGAGGGTTGACGCTCACGTCGTTATGGCCAAGCTCGCGTGCTGCATCGGGGAGTTCGGGGTGCGACGCAAGGTAGGCGCGCTCCAGGTAGACGGGGATGTAGACGCTCTGATCAATTAGAGGTCTCCTCCCTTAAACGGCAAGCCCTGCTCGGCCGCCCGCAGGATGCGCTCGTCGATCTGGGAGCGGACGATATCGTTGGTGGCGACCCAGGCAGCGAAGCTGGCGTTGTCGGGGGCGCCCAAGCCCTCCTGCAGTACCGGCGTCGCCTCGGACAGCGCAAGGACAAGCTCGTCGGTGGAGCCCACGCCCACGTTGACGCGGGCATAGACGCCATCGGGAAACTCGGTTTGGAAATAGAGCGCCTCGGCTGCGTGTGGGCACGAGCGTGCAAGGATGCGCAAGTAGTGCTCGGCACCCTCGTAGTCCAGCTCGCGCCAGGCAGCGCTCATCAGCGCGATGAGCGTCCATGGGTCCAAGTCGCGCTCCGCGTCCTTGGGACGACGGCGTAGCGGCGTGTTGGTGAGATAGGGGACGGAGTGGGCAGAGCGAAAGCGCTTGAGCTCCTCGGCGGGGTATTCGAGCTTCGCCATGGCGAGCATCGCGGTGTGACGGACGCCGGCCGGCTCGTTGGGGGCAAAGTCGAGGCTGCAGTTTGCGGCTTCGAGCGACATGCGATAGCGGCCGCTAATGAGTGCGCGCGACGCAAGGGCGGCAAGCCAGCGCAGGTAGGGGCGGCGCATAAGGTCGCCTGCGGCCTCACGCTCGTAGGGGTCCTGCGCCGAGGCGATCTTGAGTGCCAGGTCGTGCTCGACTTCATCGCGCTTGGATACCAGGTACTGTACGTACTCCTCGTTGGAGTTGGCGGTGAGGGCGGTCAGCATGCGCTGGGCATCCCAGTTGGTGGGGTCGAGCGCGGCTGCCTCGCGAAGCATGTTCTCGGCAGCGGCCTCTTCTTGCTCTGCCTGGGTATCGTCAGGGATAAAGGGAATGCGGTAGTCGACAGCCTCGACCACCTTGGCAATGAGGTGCCCGGCGCGGTCGCGGTCGTGCACGATGAGCGGCGCGGGGTTGCGGGTGAATTGTTCCA
>RPYR01000253.1 GCA_008671285.1 Collinsella aerofaciens
GCGAGCAAATCGCCATGGCATAGGTCTGGCTAAAGTTGGGACCGGAGCCCAGGATATAGAAAAACTTGTGCTGCTGGCAGAGCTCGGCAAAGCGGGCGCCCAGCTCGGCGTTGACCTTCACACGGGCGGCGGGCAGCAGCGCATCCATCTGCTTGAGGCCCTCATACATGTCGGCGAGTGCCTCGTAGCCTTCCTGCTGGTCGAGCAACTCGGCGGCGGTCAGAGCGCCAAAGCCCTGCGGCACCTCAGCCTGCGACACGCCCTCACCCCACGGATAGACCCAGGTAGTCCACTTGCCGTTGTCGATCTTTGAGCCCTCGCAGTCGGTAAGGGCAATGACCTCGGCACCGGCGGCCAGCGCCATCTCGCAGCCGTCGACGACCTCCTGCGTGTTGCCGCTGTGGCTGCAGGCGATGACGAGCGACTTCTCGCCAAGACTCTTGGGAGCCATCAGGCAAAACTCGCGCGCCGTGTAGACCGTCGAGGTAAACGTGGTGGCCTCACGCTTGAGCAGTTCGTTGGCCGGCATCAGGTCGATCATCGAACCGCCACAAGCGATCCAAAAGACGTTCTCGATCTTGCCCTTGCGCTCGATGATTTCCTGAACCAGATCGTGTGCGTTCATGCTGATGCTCCTCCTTGTGGGGCGGCTTTGAACGACGACAGCTCGTACCTGCTGTCGTTCTATGTTGTTCTATATATACCACGCAAGCAGCCACGGTGGAAGCCATTGCAGTAAATTTGTTCCATGTTGTTCTATTCGTGAACGTTAGATGTCGAACACGTAGCGCGAGCCCACGATCTTTTGACGACCGAGCAGCAGGGGCCGCTCGTCCTCATCGGTAAAGTACGCCTCCATATAAAAGAGCGGCTCGCCGACCGGCACCTCCAACAACGGGGCCACCTGAGCATCGGCAAGCGCAATCTCCACGGTACAGGGGTCGGACTTGAGCGGCACGTGGCCCGAGTGCTCGGCAACGAGCGCAAAGATGGAATTGTCCGCGAGGTCTTCGTCGCGCATCGTTTGTAGATACGGGTGGTCGGCCAGCACAAAGGCGTTGTTCTCGAGCATGACGGGCACGCCGTCTGCCGTGCGCACGCGCTCGACAACGATGAGCTCGCAGCCGGGTTCCACCCCAAAAAACGCCGCGTCCTCACGCGTCGCCGCAACCACCGTGCGCGACACCAGGCGTGCTCCGGCCACCATGTCGTTGGCGGCGCAACCCTCGGTAAAGCTCTGAACGTCGCCCTTCTGGCGAATCTTGCGCTTGAGCTTGGGCGCGCACACAAACGTGCCCCTCCCCTGCTGGCGGTTGAGATACCCCGCGCGCGACAGCTCCTCGATGGCGCGGCGCACGGTGATGCGTCCCACGCCGTAGTACTTCGCAAGCTCCATCTCGGAAGGAATGCGCGAGCCGGATGCGTACACGCCGCGTGCGATCTCGCCTTTCAGGTCGTCCATAACCTGCTGGTACAGCGGCACAGCGGACACCTCAGTGCGCTCGGTTTTATCGTCGGATACCATCGTTACGCTCCATCCCGCGCATGCTCGGACTCAAACTCTTCAATCGCCGCCATAAACTGCTCGCCAAAGGCATCGGCCTTTTTCTCGCCAATGCCGTTGACCTGGATAAGCTCGTCGCGCGTCTGCGGGCGCAGGCGGCACAGACCGCGCAGGGCCTTGTCGGAGAAGACCATGTACGGCGCCATCTCCAGCTCGGTCGAGATCTCCTTGCGCAGGGCACGCAGGCGCTCGAACAGCTCGGCATCGTCACCCACGCGCGGGCGCTGATCCAGCTCGGCCTCCTCGCGCAGCAGATCCACCGCACGGCGGGCGCGGGCCGAGGCCTTGCGCTTGGACGCGCGACGCTTAACGGTAAAGGCGAACGCCTCGTCCTCGACCTCGCCGGCACGCGGACCCAGTCCCACGACCGGGTACTGCCCCTGCGAGGTAGCCAGATAACCGCGGCCGCACAGCTGGCTGATGATGTCCTTGATGCGCCCGACCGATTCACTCGACAGCTCACCGTAGCCGCGGTCCTCATCCAGATGCATCTGGCGAATGCGCTCGGTGTTGCCGCCGTGGAGCACGTCGGCGATCAGCGACTTGCCAAAGCGCATGGGACGCGTGGCCACATAGCGCACGGCAGCGCGGGCCATATCGGTGACGTCCTCGACCTCGAACTGCGTGAGGCAATTGCTGCAGTTGCCGCAGCCCTCGACGTCGTCCATGGCGGTGCCGCCCGCGCCAGCCGAAGCAGCATGCTCGGCCGCGGCCTCGTCGCCAAAGTAGCGCAGCATGTATTCGCGCAGGCAGCCGGTGGTATTGCAGTAGCCCTCCATCTGGCTGAGCAGACGATATCGATTCTGGAGTGCCCCCGCGCGCTGCTCGTCGTCGAGCGCCTCATCGGCAGCATCGCCGCGGTCGATCAGAAAGCGGCGCATGCGAAAATCGTTGCCGTTCCACAGCAAGTGGCAGCTGGCCGGGTCGCCGTCGCGACCGGCGCGGCCCGGCTCCTGGTAGTAAGCCTCAATGCTCTCGGGCACGTTGTTGTGGATCACGTAGCGCACATTGGGCTTGTCGATGCCCATGCCAAAGGCGTTGGTGGCAACCATCACCTGAATATCGTCGTCGATAAAGGCGCGCTGGATTTGACGGCGGGCGTCGTTGCCCATGCCAGCATGGTAGCGGCCAACGCGAATGCCGCTGGGACCCAGCGCCTCGGCAAGCTCGCCTGCCAGCGCATCGACCGTCTTACGGGTCGAGCAATACACGATGCCGCTCTCGCTCGAATGCGCGATCACATAGTCGCGCACCCACGCGGCCTTGGCCTTGTCGCCCATCTCCTCGCAGCCAAAGTAGAGGTTCTTGCGATCGAAGCCCGTCACCACCGTCACGGGGTTTTGCAGGCCGAGCATCTGCTGAATGTCCGCGCGCACACGCTCGGTCGCCGTAGCGGTAAAGGCCGCCACGATGGGGCGCTGCGGTAGGGAATCGATAAACTCGCGAATCTGCAGGTAGGCGGGGCGGAAATCCTGGCCCCATTGGCTCACGCAGTGGGCCTCGTCAATGGCCACGAGCGGCACGCCAATGCCGCCGTCCGCTGCGGCCTCCTGCGCAAAGGCCAAAAAGCGCGGCTCGAGCAGGCGCTCGGGCGCCACGTACATAAGCTGGTAGCGGCCCTCGCGCGCCCGCTTGAGCACGGTGTTTTGCTGGGCCGGAGTAAGGCTGGAGTTGAGATAGCTGGGTCGCGCACCCGCCGCGAGCAACGCACGGGTCTGGTCCTCCATAAGCGACAGCAGCGGACTCACCACAAAGGTGATGCCGGGCAGCATGAGCGCGGGCACCTGGTAGCAAATGGAC
>RPYR01000201.1 GCA_008671285.1 Collinsella aerofaciens
CGCTGTAGTCGTACGTGTGCGGTCCCCGACCCGAGGGGCCGGGGATTAGGGTTCCAGCACGACAGTCCGGCGCCAGCCGAACGGCCCCGGACGTGGCCGTCGTGGCGGGCGGCGCGGGCGCTCACCAGGCTATCCCGCCCCTCCCCCGCCCCCCTCACCCCTCCATTCGCTCTCCCGCTGCCGGCCCACCCCCCCCTCCACCCCCCCCGCCCCCCCCCGGCCCCCGCGGCTCTCAGGGGCTCCCATCCCAAATGCGGAGCAAAGCTCCGCACACCATCTTTTTCTTTCAGCTAAAGCACGCCGGAAATTCGACGCAGCTGGCTAACCTTGCCGGACGTTGTCGACGCCAATCCGGCTCAGAAGCCGCATCGATACAGAAAGGTCCCCGGCGCTGCCCGGGCGCCAGCGGCCGCATATGAACTTTATCGCGAGTTCCGCACGAACAGGAGGCCACTTAATGTGGCCTCCGTCGTGAGCAGGACTGTAGAGCAGGAAAGTTCATATGCGGCCGCTGGCGCCCGGGCAGCGCCGGGGACCGCGCCGTACCAGCTACAGCGTCATGTTTGGATCGGCGTCGACGTCGAACGGTGAGATTTCACCTCGGTCGAATTTACGGCAGGCGACCTCCGCGATCATGGCTGCGTTATCGGTACAGGCAGACAAGGGCGGCACCGTTACGCGAATCCCCTGACGTCCAAGCTTCTTGATCATCATCTCGCGCAGATGCGGGTTGGCCGAGACGCCGCCACCGATGCAGTATTCCTTGCATCCGGTAGCGTGCAATGCGTTTTTGGCCTTCTTGTACTGCACGTCAAAGACAGCTGCCTCAAACGAAGCTGCCAGATCGGGCAGGTGAATCGTGCGCCCGGCCTTGGTCTCCTGTTCAATGTAGAGCGTCACAGCGGTTTTAAGGCCCGAAAGCGAGAAGCGATAGTCTCCCCTGCTGTTAAGCGCACGGGGGAAATCGATCGCCTTGGGGTTGCCCGTCTCGGCCAGCTTGGAAATGATGGGGCCACCGGGATAGCCCAGACCCAACGCCTTGGCTACCTTGTCGAAGGCCTCGCCCACAGCGTCGTCGAGCGTCTCACCGAGCACCTCGTAGTCGCCCCACGCCTTCACGTGCACGAGCATGGTGTGCCCACCCGAGACAAGCGTGAAGATAAACGGCGGTTTGAGGTCGGGTTGCGCCAGCAGGTTGGCAAACAGGTGCCCCTCCAGATGGTTGACGCATACGAGCGGCTTACCGGCAGCGTAGGCAAAGCCTTTGGCAAAGGCAACGCCCACCACGAGGGCGCCCACCAGGCCCGGACCCTGTGTCACGCCCACGGCGGCAAGCTCGCTGGGAGCAATGGCTCCACCCTCAAGACCAAGCGATGCTGCGGCATCCTCGAGCGCCGCATCCACGACACTCACAATCACCTCAACGTGTTTGCGCGAGGCGATCTCGGGCACCACGCCGCCAAAGCGGGCATGAAAATCAATCTGTGTCGACACCTGGTTGGCCAGCATATTGCCATCCGCATCGATAATCGCCACGGCCGTCTCGTCGCAGGAACTCTCGATAGCGAGCACCAGGCGGCGGCGCTCAATTTCGGCGCGCTCCCCCTCGGAGCGCCCAGGCGCAGGCAGCGGCCATACGCGTTGCTCGGCTGCCGTCGGCTCGGGCGAGGCGTTATCGACCGGAAGTACGAGGGGAAGTGGGGCCGTCATGACGATGGCGTCTTTGCCGACACCGTAGTAGCCACGACGACGACCCACCTCGGTAAAGCCCAGAGCGGCATAGAGCGCAATCGCGCCCTCGTTGCCGTCCTCGACCTCGAGCGAAGCCGTGGTGCAGCCGAGCATCTGGGCATCATAGCTCACATGCGACAGCAGCTTGCGGGCAATGCCCTCACGGCGATGTGCCGAGTCGACGGCGACATCCAGAATCTGCACATCACCGTCCACGACCATACCGCCGGCAAGGCCCAGCAGCTTGCCGTCGTCGTGTGCCACCCACCAACTACGCGGCGCAGCGACGTCCTCGCCCAGTTCGGACAGGAACATGCCCGGCGTCCACGCCTCGTGTCCGGCACCTTCAAAGCAGGCAGCCTCTAGCGCGCTCGCGCCCTCGGCATCCGCCGCGCCCATGGGACGGAACTGCAGATGACGACCGGCGAGCTCATCGGCAACGCCCGTAATTTCGCTCTGCGCACTCTCGGCAAGACCAAGACGCTTGCGCTCGTTTTCCTCGGCATCCGAAAGGCGCGTGTAAATCGGCAGGACGCGAGCCGGATCGCCGTCACCCGCAGCGTGCGCGAGCAGCAAGCCCTCGCCCGAAGGCCACCACAGGTCGCGCTCCACGCAGCGGGCGGTCTCGTCCTCACCCAGCAGCTTGCCATAGCGCACGAGACCGTCACCGGTCAGCTGAACCTGGTCCCAGTCCGCTGCTCGGCGCCACTCATCGAGCGCCACGGCGGCCTTGACCACGTGTTCGCGCTCAAATTGACGCTCGGGACCCTCATCGCCCAGCATATATAGTGCCGGATATACCTCACCGCGCATGGCATCGGCCAAGATACCAAGCTTGCCGCGCACGCCAGCCTTCCACGCCGTCCAAGCGCAAGCGTCGAGCGTCGACACGCCCAGCAGCGGAACATTGGCACCGCGCGCGAGGCCCTTGGCAGTGGAGATGCCGATGCGCACACCCGTAAACGACCCCGGGCCGCGGCCGACCACGTAGCAACCAACATCGCTGCGATCCAGACCGACTTGAGCCAGCACGCCATCAACGGTATTCACGAGCTCAACGTTGGCGTGACGGCGACACATGTGGTCGCCACTCACGAGCTTCGTCTCGCCCGTCTGCCCATCAATCCAGCTTGCCGCGCAGGCAAGCATGTCGGTCGAGGTATCGAGCGCCACCACCAGCGCGTTGTCGTTATGCAAGCTCATCTTGTACAGCCTTATCAATCAAATGGGAAAGCTCCATTGCGCGGTCACCGTGCGCCTCGAGCGTTATTGTTCGCACATCACTGTCGCCCTCATCACGCTTGAGCGTCACCGAAAGATACTCATCCGTCAGCTCGTCTTGGAATTGTTCGCCCCATTCCAGCAGGCAAGCACCCTCATAGCCCAGCACATCGAAAATGCCCGTATCCTCGAGCTCGTAGGCATGCTCCAGACGGTATAGATCAAAGTGAAACAGCGGAATACGGCCTTGATCGTGAACGGCCATGAGCGCAAACGTAGGGCTCGTAACCATATGCTCATCGCCCAGCCCGCGCGAGACGCCCTTGGTAAAGTGAGTTTTGCCCACCCCCAGGCCACCGGTCAGGATGAGCACATCGCCGTCCTCAAGGCACGGTGCAATTAGCTCGCCAAAGTACTCCGTATCGGCAGCGCAAGTCGTTTTGTAAGTACCTACCCCCAGGCGCTCCAGGGACATATATGCTCCTTATTATTCCGAGGCGTCCTCTGGTGCGGGATGTCGCTCCAGATAGTCGCCCAGCATCTTAAAGTCTTCCTCCAGCAGTTCCTGCCACGCCGGATTGCGTAGCGCTGCTGCCGGATGGAACGTGGGCATTACTACAAAATGCCCCATCTGGTGGAACCTGCCGCGCAGCTTAGTAATGCCAATCTCGGTCTTAAGCACAAAGTGCGTCGCGGGGTTGCCGAGCGTCACGATAATATCGGGCCAGATGCTTCGAATCTGCTCACGCAAAAACGGCGAGCAAGCCAGCACTTCCTCGGGACGTGGATTGCGGTTTCCCGGCGGGCGGCACTTAAGCACGTTGGCAATGTAGACGTCTTCGCGTTTGAGCCCCGCCAGCGACAAAATGCCGTTGAGGTCCTCGCCTGCCGCCCCCACAAAGGGCTCGCCCTGCAAATCCTCATTGCGGCCCGGCGCCTCACCAATAAACATCACGCGAGCGCGGGGGCTTCCCACGCCAAACACGATATTGTGACGCGACTGGTAGAGCTGGCAGAGGTGACAATCGCCCAGAACGGCCTCAATTTCCTCGAGTGCGACCTCACGTGGCGCCTGATGGGTATGACCGGGGATGTGCATGACGCCCATAGCGGCTCCTACACGTAGACCTTGTCGAGACGCATGCCAAAGCCGCAGGCGACCTCGTAGTTAATCGTTCCGCGCAGTCGGGCCATCTCGTCCATAGTGATCTCGGCATCGCCATCGCGGCCGACGATAATCATCTCGTCACCATACTCGGCCTCGGGAATCTCGTGTGCCGGGTTGGACTGAATGGCGACCATAAACTGGTCCATGCAGATATTGCCAACCTGATGCACGCGCTCGCCGCGATACAGCACATCCATACGATTGGAAAGCGTACGCGATAGGCCATCGGCATAACCGATCGGCAGCGTGCAGATCTGAACGCGCGTACGCGGTACGCGGTAGGTAAAACCGTAGCCCACGCCCTCACCCATCGCAGGGTGTGCCACGCGCGTCACACGCGCATGGACGCTCATAACGGGATCAAGCTGCATCACGCGGCCACTCAGCTCGCACGGCTGCATGCCATACAAGCCAACGCCGGCGCGAATCATATCAAAATGCATCGAGGGGTCGAGCATCGAGGACGGCGTGTTGGCGCAGTGCACGATACCGCACTCAAAACCCGCATCCTTAATGGCTTGAACGGCCTCGGTAAAGCGCTGGCACTGCAGCTTGTAGTCCCAGCCCGAAGGTTCATCGGCCGTGGCGAAGTGCGTAAATACGCCGTCGCACTGAATACCGCGATGGAAATTAATACCGCGGACAAAGTCGAGCACCTGCGTGTAATGTACGCCAATGCGGTTCATGCCCGTCTCGATGGCGAGATGATACTTGCCCACCTTGCCCGCCGCGACGGCACATTCGCCATACGCAAGAGCAAAGTCAGACGTATAGACCGAGGGCATGATATCAAACTCGAGCAACGTCGGAATGGCCTCGATAGGCGGCTCGCTTAGGATGAGGATGGGCTTCGTAATCCCGCCCTGTCGGAGCTCAATGCCCTCGTTAACCGTCGCCACGGCAAACATGTCGGCACCGGCCGAATACATGATCTTGGCGCACTCAACAGCTCCATGACCATAAGCATCGGCCTTGACCACGCAGCACAGGCGCTGACGTGGATTCAGCAAGTTCTTATAGGCCCTCGTGTTGCGACGGAGCGCCCCACGGTCGATCTCGACCCAGGACCAGCGCGTCAAATCGGCTTTATTCATGATTAGTCATCCGACCCTTCGTCCATGATTCCCAGATCTTCGAGCGCATCCTTTGCCGCCAGCTCCATGGCAGGACCAATCAAGTCGATAAGATCGGTCGCGATAACGCTCTTCTCACCATACTCCGTCGCCGCGGCAAAACCGGCGTAGCTGTGAAGTGCGACGGCGTACGAATACAGCAACTCCCAACGATCCATCTCGTCGCGCATGGTGGCAAGCGTGCCGGCCAAAATACCCGCGAGAACATCACCCGAACCGGCAGTTGCCAGAGAAGCCGGACCCGAAAGTGGCAGCAGCACACGCTCAACGCCACAGATAGCCGTCGTCGGCCCCTTGGCAATGACCACCAGATTGTCGGAGCCTGCAGCCCAGACAACCTTCTGCGCGGCTGCAATCGCGGTACCAAGGTCGTTCACCTCGTCACCGGCAACCAGACGCGAAAGCTCACGATAGTGCGGCGTCATAACCAACGGCTGCTCGCGACGATACATCTCGGGGTTACTATCAATACCGTCAATGGCAATCTTAGCAAGGCAGTTGAGTGCATCGGCATCCAAAATAAGCGGTACATCAAGCTCGAGCAAGCCCGAAACCACCTGCATAGCGCCGGCAGACGTCGTCATACCGGGACCGCACAGTACGCAGCTGTACTTCTTTGCAATCTCGCACACCGTCATGCGCGCAGCGGCGCCAAAGGAGCCGCGGGAATCAGACGGAATAGCAAAGACGGGAATCGAAGGAAGTGCAATGCGAATAAGATTAGCGCAGGCGTCAGGAGCCGCGACTGCCACGTAACCAGCACCCGCGCGAGCTGCAGACTTGGCCGCCATAATGGCAGCACCAGGATATTGCGCAGATCCGGCGACAATAAGCACAGAGCCACGGGAATACTTATCGATATTCGTAGGTAGTGGGGCAAAGTAATCAACTAAGTCACCGGGCTCGACAATCTCGGCGGCGTGGTCGACATCATCGATGACCTCGTCAAGACGGTCGTAAAGATTGCCGCAGATCAAATCGCCAGCATACTCAGGGCCATCAGCGCTATACAGACCAATCTTGGGCGCAATCATCGTCACCGTATGTTCGGCACGAATGCAGTCGTCATCAACAACGCCCGTCTCGGCATTCAGGCCCGAGGGGACATCAATGGATACGACACAATCGGCGCATTCATTGACCGTAGGAATCCAGATGGAGAACGGCGCACGCAGATTTCCGTGGAAACCGGTACCAAAAATGGCATCGACAACAACATCGGCCTTATCGATCAAAACCTCGAGTTCGTCACGCGAGGGGCCAACGCAAACGTGCACATCGCGGCCGGCAGTACGACGAGCAACATGACGTGCCAGAGCAGCAGGAATCTCATCCGGCTCAACCGGAGAAACGATATCGACGTCCACGCCCTTATGGCTCAGGATATCGGCGGCAACCCAACCGTCGCCGCCATTATTACCAAAACCGACCAGAACGAGAACCCGATCGGGATTGAGCTTCAAGACCTCGTTGGCGGCAAACTCACCCGCTAGCTCCATAAGCTCGGCCTTCGAAGTCCCTTCGCGTTCGATGATATCCTCGAGACGAACGACTTCTTCGGTACTCAAAACCGGTTTCATCTATGCTCCTAGCGTATCTTGCGAAGCATCGCCCAGGTGCTCCGTCAATGCTGAATTCTGCAGCTGCTCAAGCTCATCTAAAACAGAGCGAGCCTCTTTAAATGTCTGCGCTACGCGTTTCTTGGTGCTCACCTTTTCCTCTTTTGGCTTAGGCCGAGCATCTTCGGTAATCGCGATGGCATTCGCAACGGCCAAGTCTCCTGTAAGCGTAATGGAAAGAGCGACCTCAACAACACCCAGTTCTTGAGCGATCTCGAGAGCACGGCCCGAAAGCAGCGCCTTCGGTTTGCCGAGTTTATCACGCGTAACCGAAACATCCTTGCGACCCACGCCTTGACTAAAACCCGTGCCGAGAGCTTTAAGTACCGCCTCGCGCGAAGCAAAGCGGCTCGCATAGTGAGCAGCGGGACGCGATGATGCATCGCAATACGCACGCTCTTCTTCGGTAAACACACGCCGAGCAAACGACGGCGTCTTTTCAAGAATTGATTTCATGCGGGAAATCTCGACGATATCAACGCCGATACCAGCTTCAGCCATGTTCACCTCCATATCGCACAGACTAAGTTATTGTAGCCCGTTCACAGAAGATGCGACAAACGAGGGTTATAAAACACAGCTACTATGTGAGACACAATCCCGTAAACGCAAAAAAGGGGGAGGCCGCGAGGCCTCCCCCTTCCAAGTTCAAGCGTACGGCTCGGTGCCGTCCACCGGTCAGCGGCGCCCTGGCCTCCCACGGGCTGACCCCGCAGTACTCTCGGCGCGAGGGGGCTTAGCTTCCGGGTTCGGAACGGGAC
>RPYR01000119.1 GCA_008671285.1 Collinsella aerofaciens
CGAGCTGCACCATGCCAAGGCCGAGGGCGTCGAGGTTCTGCCGCTCGTCTCCCCGCTCGAGTTTGTCGCTGGCGAGGACGGCTCCGTGTGCGCCGTCAAGGTCCAGAAGATGGAGCTCGGCGAGCCCGACGAGTCCGGCCGTCGTCGCCCGGTGCCCATCGAGGGCGCCATCGAGGAGATCCCCTGCGACGTCGCGATCTCGGCTATCGGCACCAACGCCAACCCCTTCGCTGCCAAGATCGGCGGCAAGATGGAGCTCAACAAGTGGGGCTACATCGTCGCTGACGAGGAGACCGGCCAGACCACCGATCCCCGCATCTGGGCCGGCGGCGACATCGTCACCGGTGCCGCTACGGTCATTCTGGCGATGGGCGCCGGCAAGAAGGCCGCCGCTTCCATCACCAAGAGCCTGCTGGGCGAGTAATCACCTACAGCACTAGCCACCAAACGGCAAAGTCCCCGTCGAGCACACGCCCGGCGGGGACTTTTTTCTATGCCGGTCGACCGACCACCACAAAGGTGTCTGTCCCCTTTGCGGTAGTTTTGATCGGCTAGCCTTCGAGCTGCGCCACCTTGTAGCGGTAGGCGGCGGCAATAACGTCTTTGCAACCCTCGCGGCCCAGCTTGGCGCGGTTGACGACGATGTCTTTACCGCTCGTCATCTTCCACTTTCCGGCGCTGTAGCGCTTGTAGAACGCCTCGCGCGCCTTCTGCTGCTGCTTGACCAGCTTGGCGCCCTTCTTTTTGTTGAGGCCGCGCTTCTTGCGCACGATCTCGACGCGGTCCTCAAAGGGGGCTGTCACCAACACGGCAATGTGGTTGGGGTTGTTGCGCAGCAGATAATCGGACAGACGGCCTTCGATAATGCAGCTCTCGGTCTCGCCCAGATCCAAAATCACCTGGCTCATCTTTTGGAACAACTTGTCCGAGTACGAACGCGCATCGTAGCGGTCGGGCAGAAACGCCATGTTCTCCACGGCCAGACGCTCGTCGTAGGCGGCCATCTTGTCGAGCGACTCGCCCGCGCGCAGCGACGCACGCACCAGCAGCTCGTTATCGTACAGCGGAATCCCCAGCTCATCGGCGAGGATACGACCAATCTCGTGGCCCTCGGCGCCAAAGTCGCGCGCGATGGTAATGACCACAGGATTCTTCTTGTTCTCCAGATCGCTCATCGCGATTCCTTTCTCTATGTGACAAAGGGGCTGTCCCTTTGCCACATTCTACGCTGCCACCATTCGCCTCTGATACGCCCTCACCAGCAACGAGATACCAAAGTTGAGCACAAAGTACATCGCAAACACCAGGCCGTAGAGCATAAGCACCTGCGATAGGTCGATCGCGTGGGCCATCACGACGTTTGCCGTGTACATGAGCTCGGCCACGTTAATGCCCGAAAGATACGAGCTGTCCTTGATGACAGTCGTGCACTGGCTAAACAGCGCCGGAATGATCGTCTTAAACGTCTGCGGCAGAATGATGTAGCGCATGGTGGCAAAGAAGCCGAAGCCCTGGCTCTGCGCTGCCTCAAACTGGCCGCGCGGAATCGAGTTGAGGCCGCCGCGCACAATCTCGGCCATAACAGCGCTGGTAAACAGCGTAAAGGCAATGGTCGAAATCACAATGTCCAAACCCTGCACCGTAAAGTAGATAAACAGAATCCACAGCAGGTTCGGCGTGCAACGGAACAGCTCGATATAGGCGCTCACCAAAATACGGAACGGGCGGGGCGCATAGCTTTTAACGAGCGCCAGCACCGTGCCAAAGATGAGCGAGAAAAAGATCGACAGCGCCGAGATCTCGATTGTCTTAACAAAGCCGCCCCAAATGTAGAGCAGGTTGGTCGCGTTGAAGATTTCCATGCGCTAGGCCTCCTCTACGTTGTCGAGCCCCAGCTCGGCCAGGCTCACGCCGCGCGGACGCTCCTTGGAGCGGCGCTCGAGCCACTGCACCAGCATGGCGAGCGGAAAGCAGATGATGAAGTACATAAGGCAGCAGACGATGTATCCCTGCAGGTAGCCGTACAGACTCACAAAGTTGTCGGAACGGTACATAAGGTCGCCGCCGGCCACAAGCGCCAGCACCGACGTGTTCTTGACCAGGTTGAGCGCCTGGTTACACAGCGGCGGCAGAATGATCTTGAATGTCTGGGGCAGCACGATGTACCAGTATGCCTGCGCACGGGTGAAGCCCTGGCTCTGGGCCGCCTCCATCTGACCGCGCGGAACCGCCTCGATACCAGTGCGGATGACCTCCGAAATGTAGGCCGCGTGATACAGACCCACGCCCAAGAAGCCCAGCACGAACGGCGCGATGCGCACCGGCTGGTCGGCACCGGTTATGGCCTGCAAAAACTGCGGACCGGCCATGTACATAAAGAGCACCTGTACGGGCAACGGGGTGTTCTGGTAAAACTCAACGTACACGCGGCTTATGGCGCGCAGCACGCGCGAGCGAGTGGTAGAGAACACACCCAGCAGCGTGCCCAGTACCAGCGACAGCAGCAGACCGGCAACGACCACCTGCAGCGTCACGCCAAAGCCCTCCCAGAAGGGCCCCATGTTTTGAAATGTCGTCGACCAACGGTCGGCGTCAAATAATCCTTCGAGCATTTGATTCCTTCCTTGGACGATGCGCCTATACAAGACCCCAGGTCTTGACCTCTTGGTCGAGCCAGCCGTCGGCCAGGCGATCGCAAATCACCTGATCGACCACGGCCGAAAGGTCGCAGCCCTTCTTGGTCGCCACGCCGTAGCCCTGCTC
>RPYR01000025.1 GCA_008671285.1 Collinsella aerofaciens
CGACCTACCGGGGATTGCTATGACGTACGTTGGCTGAAATAAAAAAGCAATGCCCGCCGTCCTTGGTGGAGCGGCGGGCACGTTTGCTTAGTTATCGCTGGGACTACTCAGCCTTATTGCGACGGTGGAAGAAGGCACCGATCGCGGCGATGATGGCTCCAAGGCCACCGACGGTCGCGACAGTCGTCACCGTTTGGTCGCCAGTGTTGGGGATCGCCGAACCGTTCTTCTTGCCGCCCTGGGCCTTGTCGCCTGCGGGCTTGCTCGTCTGGCCGCCACCGTTCGAGCCGTTGCCGGAACCCTGGTTGCCCGAACCTCCGGTGTTGCCCGAGCCGCCCTGGTTGCCGGAGTCGGCATCCTTGAGGCCCTCGATGGCCAGCTTGAGCTGGTCATAGGCCGCCTGGAGCTGGGTGTCGGAAGCATTCTCATCACCCAAGACATCCTCGGCGTAGGTAATGGCGTCCGTCAGGGCCTTGACGGACTCGGCCGTCTTTCCCTTGGTGTCAGTCTCCTTCGCCTGCTTGACCAGGGCCTTGAGCTGTTTCTTGGTCGGGTTCTCGACCGGGGTCACCGGGGTCTTCTCGAGCGCGTTGCGAGCACTCTCGAGTGCCTTGAGTGCCTGGTCGACCTCGTCCTGCGTGGCGTTCTCGTCGCTCAAGATGGCGCGGGCGCTCGCCAAGGCGTTCTGGAACACGGTCCAGGAAGCCTCGGTGTAGTCGCTGGCCTTAAGGTCGCCGGCTGCAACCTCGGCATCAACCTTTTCAATCGCGGCAGTGAGGTCGTCCTTCGCCACCGGATCGGGAACGGCCGTACCGTAGAACTTGAGCTCCGCCATGCTGCAGTAGGCGTCAACGCTGCCACCGCCGGCGTGGAGCACCTTGACGGTCACGTAGCGACCGCGCGCGACACCAAAACTCATCTGCTTCCAGTCGCCACGGTCGGTGAGCACGCGGCCGTCGTTGTCGAAGGTAAACGTACCCATCGACGTGGCGGTGCCCATCTCATAACCGTCGGCGGTATCGGAGACCAGCACCTCGGCCTCAAAGATATCGCCGTTCGTGCCGCCGTCCTGGCGCGGCAGGAACGTGACGTCGGTGAGATCGTAGTCGCGGCCCAGGTCGACGGTCAGGTGCTGGGGCATACCGGCATTATAGGCATAGTCGCTGTGCCAGAGCGTCTGTTCGTCGCCGTCAAGAGCGTTGACGGCGTTGCTGCCCTCGTAGTCGGCCTCGCTCGAGAAGCCGGTCACCTTGACGTTCTCGCGGTTCTCGGGCGTGTTGATGAGGCTCTTCTCATCGACGGGGCGCATCTTGAGGCCGTCGATTGCCTTCTCGATCTTGGCCGTGGCGTCTGCGACATCCTTCTTGTTATAGCTGCCCTGGCCGCCGTCGAGGAGCTTCTGAGCCGCCTCGACCGCAGCGGTGAGAGCTGCATAAGAATCCTTGGTGTAGACGGACTCGCTGTAGCCCGCGGCCTTGGAAAGCGCTGCCATGAGTGCAGAGGTGTCGACACCAGCCTTGACCTCGGCCTCATAGGATGCGGTCTTGGAGGGATCGAGTACCGATGCCACCGTGATCGTTGCCTTGCCCGCCTTGTTGGCACGCAGGTAGTAGTTCACGCTATCGCCGGCCTGGACAGCGGAGACGCTCACCACAGAGGGGTCGGAACTCTCGACCGTCACGTAGGGGTAGCCGGCGCTCTCAGGCGTGGCCTTGGCGTCGACGAGCGTAACATCACCTTCAAAGAACTCGGTCTGGTTCTTGCCCAGCTCGACGCCCTCGATGGCCTCGACACCCTGCGTGTAGTTGAAGTTGATCTCGCGCAGCGTGAGCATCTGGTCACCCGATGCCTCAAGCGGCGTGATCTCGGCCTTGGTCGCCTTCTTGCCCTTGTTCTCGGCAGAGAGACCAAAGGCGTAGCGAGCCTGGAAGGAATCGTACTCCCCGCCCGCGAACTCCTGGGTCGAGCCATCCTCGAACGTCACGACGGCCTTGATCTTCTGCACGGTGCCGTTACCGCCGTTGCGGTTGACAACCTCGACGGCATCGAGCTTCGATGGCGTCTTAAAGGCAAATGTCATCGTGGTGGGAAGCTTCACGTAACTCGGAAGCTTGCCCTCACTGTCCCAGTTGCCGCTCCAGTCCCACAGGAACTCAAAGCCGTTGTCGCCCTCGTTATTATCGAACAGCGCGTTATAGCTCTTCTGCTGAATAAGCTTCTCGACGTTGGTGCCGTCATCGGTAGTGAGCTCGTCGTTGGTCATCGTGATGTCGAAGGCGTCGCGGCCGTACTCGGCGACCGTGGGCTGCGGAACGTCCGGCATCGTCACCGTGCCATCGCTCGCAAACTCAAGTGCGTCGCACGCCGGGCCAATGAGCCAAGATGTCGAGGGCAGTTCAACCTTGCCGGCGGTCTTGGCCTTGAGCTTGAAGCTCGCCACCGCGCCGGTGCCGTTGTAGAGCTTGCCATCTCCGCGGTTGGCAAAAGCGAGGTTGATGGTCTGCGTGCCGTCCTCAAACTGGATCTTCTCGCGCGACAGGTTCTCCATGCCGGCGGTCGAACCATCCTGTGAGATGCTCTCGGACACAAACTCAAACTGGTCACTCTTAAAGTTGACGAGCGCGCCCAGGGCGTTGACGTTCTTGGCGTCGGCCGCATAGACATCGACGGTGATCTCATCGCCGGCCTCGACCTCAGTCTTGCTCGGAATCACCGCAAGGGTACCAGCGACCTTGCCCTTCTGCTTGGTGCCACCGTCGAGCCCCGCCATGGTGAACGAGTAATCGTAGACGTCGTAGACGCCGTTATTGTTGAGGTCAGCAAAGTGGTCGCGGATCTGCGAGTTGAACGTCGAGGCATCGGACCCACGGTTCTCGAGACCCAGATAGTTCTTCATGTTGGAGTAGTCGCCATCGGAGATCGTTGCCTTGTTGAGGTTGGAGCCCACGGCGAAGCCATCCGTGCCGTCGGTCTTGTAGATGGCGATCTCGGACGCGGAGAAGAAATTGCCGACCGAGGCGAGCGGCGTCATACGCACGTAGCGTGCGGCCACGGCGCCGTCGAACGCCACCGTCTTACAGGCGGCGGAGCGCTCCCAATCGACTTCCTGGGTGGTCCAATGCGTGCCGTCGAGGCTCGTCTCGATGCGCATCTTGGTCACGGTGCCATTGCCGGCGTCGTCACGCGGATAGTACTCGAGCTTGTCAAGCTTGTAGGCCTTGCCGTAATCGACCGTCAGGGCCTTGCCCAGATCGTTGCCACCGGAGTGGAAACCGCCGTCGCCCGACTGGAACTCATGGTCGAAGGCGAGATCGGCCTTGTGGCTGCCATAGAGCGAGCCCTCCCAAGTGATCTTCTCAGCTGTGGGGACGTTGCGCCACGGGTCGAGCGCGGAGCTCGCCTCGAGCACGTCACTCCAGGCGGAGTAGCCATCGGCGTTGCGCGAACGAATCTGGTAGGTATGCTTGCTGTTGTAGGCAAGGTCGGCATGCGTAAACTCCGCCGCATCGCCCACGGCGAACACGGTACCGTCTACCTTAAGGTCGTAGGAGGTAGCACCATCGACCTTTCCCCAGGTGAGCTTGATGCTCGTGGGGGTGGTGGCATCCTCGGGAGCGGCAAGGTTCGCGGGTGCGGAGAGGTTCTCGTTGAGGCGGTCGACGGCCAGCGTGGCATCGGCGTTCACGAAGCCGCCGAGTTCGAGCGTCTGCGCCGCTGCAGCGACATCGGTCTTCGCGAACTTGACGTAGACCTTGGGGTTCGTGGTGATCTTGGTGTTGTTGAAGCTCTCGCCCTGCTCGGCCTCGGTGCTGTCTGCATCACTGCCGTAGTGGTTGAGGTTGGGGGTCTCGTTGTAGAAGTAGACCGCCTGGCCGGCCTCGGGGTTCGCGGCGTCAAAGGCCTCCTGCGAGTTGACCTCAACCACGTTGAGCGCGGAGCCACCGTTCTTGGCGACGACGCTCGTGGGCTTGGCGGACACGTTGGCCACGAAGGTCGTGGTGCGGTTGGAGTCGTAGCCGTTGTAGCCACCCTGCGAGGCTTCGGCGGTAAAGGTCGCGGTGCCGCCCGTGGCCTTGGAGCTGTAGACGGTACTCACATGCTCGCCGTAGGAGATATTGTCGATCGTGCCGTAGGCATCGTCCTCGGTCGTGTTGTTCTGGATGGAAGAGCCGTCGTCCTCGTACTGCGTAAAGGTGCCGTCACCCTCGGTGGCGAAGAACTCGACGATACGCTGGCTGCGGTCGGTACCCTTGGTGTTGGTGTCGCTCACGGCCTCGGGGTTGTTGTTCTCGGCATACATCGGCACGATGGCGTTGGCCTTCACAAACAGCGGCAGCTTCCAAAGCGGCGCATCGTAGTTGTTGAGGACCTGGCCGCCGCGGTACTGCTTACCCGAGAAGTAGTCAATCCAGATGGTGGGATTCTCGTCGGTGCCGTAGTTGGGAAGGTAGATACCATTGCGAACGTCGTTGCCGTTCTCATCTGCCTGGGTATCCTGATACACCGGTGCCACCAGGAAGTTCTCACCAAACATGTACTGATACTGCGTCGAGGTGCTTGCGGCGTACTCGGAGTTGTCGGAGAGCAGCATGGCGCGGATCATGGGCAGGCCGGTATCGCCGTTGCCCGTGTCGATGTTGGCCGCCGAGGCCGCGCTCGTGTAGATATAGGGCATGAGTTGCGCCTTGAGCTTGAGGTAAAAGCGCGAAATGCCCGTGTAGGGATCGCCGTGCGTCATGGGCGACTTGCGGTAGGTGCCCCAGCCGTCCATATCGAGCATAGAGGGCGTGAACGTCTTCCACTGGTAGTCGCGCGCGGAGATGATGGGGTCGCCACCAAAGATGCCGTCCATATCGGAGCCGATGTTGGGGTTGCCCGAGAGGCTCTGACCGATATACGTGGGGATGTGGAAGCGGATGTACTCCCAGTTGCCGCCGTACTGATCGCCGGTCCAGATGCCACCAAAGCGCTGCGTGCCGGCCCAACCGTCAAGCGTGATGATGTTGGGGCGCTTGTTGGCACCGGTCGTCACCGTATCGTAGGCCGTCTTGATGCCGTTGAGGCCAAAGGAGTAGCCAGAGCCCACCCAAGCGACGTCGGTCTTGAGGGTGGTAATGCCGCCCGTCTTGACCTCGGCGTCGAAATCGCGAAGCAAATGCCACGGGGTCTCGGAGTTGCTGTCAGGCTCCAGGTTAGACTGGGTCCACAGACCCGTGCTCACACCCTTGGAGTTAGCATACTCGGTAAACTTCTTAAGGTTGTCGACGTTGGCACGCACGGCGTTGAGGCGCTCGGCTGAACTCGTTCCGTCGGAGTTGACGCCGCCGGTCTTGTAATAACCGTTCTGGCCATAGCCGGCACCGTATCCGTCGTTCGGCAGGAACCAGCCGAGCGGCATGTCGTTGTCCTCGTAGTCATCGATAACCTGCTGGGCGGAGAACTGGCGGTCGAAATCGGTCGCCTTCATGTTCTCGGTATCGACCGTGGGGCCCTCTCCGTTGAGCGTCTCGGCGGCAAGCGTGCCGTCGAGCTTGTAGCCCGTCGACATGCCGGACTCGTATTTAACGTTGCCCTTCTCACTCGAAGGCTTGCTGCCCTTGGTCTCCCACTTCTTCTGACCCGAGGTCGTTGACCAGCCATCACGGTTGTAGGCATTAAGGTGACCCAGGTAGAAACCGTACTCGGGCAGCAGTACCGGATTGCCGGTCACCTTGTAGTAGTCCTGCAGCATCTCGGTCGCCACGTTCGAGGCGCCCGTTTCGGTTGCCACGAAGTAATAGGCATCGAACTCATTCTCGCTGTGCGAGGTCGTGACCGTCGAGGAGTCCGTAGAGCCAAAGTCGTAAGAACCCTCGGCAAAGGTGTTGCGAAGCACGCCGTAGCCGTCGCTCGTCCAGTAGAACGGGTTGGGCGAGGCGACGCCGCCGTCGGTCCAGTTATTAGTGTTGGAGATGGCGATGGTCTGGTTGGTGTGCAAGAAGCGCCCATTCTGGGTGCCACCGCCAAAGAAGTTCTCGGACTTCTCCTTGGCGAGTGTCTGGACAGTACCCTTCTTATCAAGGTCGAGGGATGCGGACTCGGAGACCACGACGCGGTCGCCCGATTTAATGCTCATCTTGCCGGTCGCCTTGTCCAGAACCACGGTCGCCTTGCCGCCGGTGATCTCGATAGCGTCGCCTTTGTCGACAACCGTTGCGCTCGGCTTGCTGTAGGTGTCCGAGGTGTCGGGCTGGGCCTGAATCTTAGCCGTGTGGGACTTGCTACGCGGCGTGGCGTACTCGGAAAACTCGCCTTTGGGGTCGACGTTGTAACGGAAAATGCCGTCCTCTAGAAATGTGATACGCCCCTTAATGCCGTCGGCGAAATCGATGTCGACGACGTTCGAGGCTGACTGGGAAACGGTCGCCGAGTCGACGCCCTTGAGCGGCGTGGCAATCGCCTGCTGGGGGCTGGCGAACACGAGAGTCGCCGCTGTTGCGACGAGAACCGCGCTTCCCTTCACCCACCGTTTCGTGAAAATGGAATTCCTACGCACCTGGACTCCTTCCCTCCGACATGCGGAAGTGTCGCGGACGCGCGCCCTGCAGCATGGGCGAACGCATCAAACGGGGGGGGTGTTCGGTACATTCCGTACAATTGGCCCACCCGTTACCAAGGGGTCAACTGGTAGTAACCAGATAGCCACCTATTAGGTTGAATCAGCATACGGGAGCAGTTGCGCAACCAAGTTCGAAATTCTCCCAGCGGCATTAAAATGAACGTAGACGGCTAAGTGGGGTCCAAAAGCCATACCAATTGGTTCTTCAACCAAATACCAATTAAGCAAAAATGTACTGTTTATCTGGTATTACATAGACCATACCTTTACGTACGTTGGCTGACTTTGGGCTTAAATGAGCAATCGACAGAGGGTGGTGGACAGTTAGTTCAGATATGTATTTTTTGGCGGTGCTAATTGGCGCTAACAAACTGGTTTGGGCCGCTTTAGACCCGATAATAGGTCCTTCTCGCTCTTGCCCGTACGCCTTTATCAGTTCAGACCACCTAAAACAGCTCAATCGAGCCCAAATCGCCCTCCACGCGGCCTCAAATAAATACAAATCTGAACTAACTGTCCAAGAGGAGTGCCCCACGGATAGGAAAAGGCTCTGGCGAATCCTCTAATCGCCAGAGCCTTGCCAAAACCCGTGTGTCTGGAGCACATCGCCGCATACCAGTCTTTCACCCATGAAGCTAGAGATTTTCTTCCGCCCACTTCTCAAAATCAACCGCTCGCCTTTGGGCAGTTCGGTACACTTCCATGTCTTCGCGAGCGCCCACCACGACGATGGCCATTTTTCCCTTTTATCTTGATGAGGCGATACACAATCCGAATGCCACTTCCTCTGAGCTTGATTTTCATAAAGCCTGTCAAATCTGTACCGGCCTTGTTTCCAAGGGGTTTACCGAATCCGCCTTCGTTCTGCGACAATGGATTCGCTCTGATTTTCTCGATGGCCTTAAGCACGTTCTTTCGTTGGGAGCCGTCCAGACGCTTAACATCCTTGAGAGCATCCGGGTAGAAAGCGACTTCGTACCCGCTCATTCAAACTCGACCTCATCCATCTGATCGAGTTCGTCCTGGCCCACACCCAACTCTGCCATAACATCAGATAGGGAAACGAGTTCATCATCGCTTGTCGCAGCCGTCCTCTTAAGGGCCAACGTCAACAAGGCGAGGTCCTCCTCCGCCTGCTTCGCCTCCCTGTATTCATCGGGCGTCACAATAACGAATGCCGGCTTATTGTGTTTAAGGACCACAACGGGATTATCGTCCCCAACCTTCGAAAAAGCAGCCGAACCCTTACCGTGACTGAAATCGCTGATGGGAACAAGATTGTCGAGCATCTTTAAAGCAGGCATCGAGACCTCCAAATATAAAGTCTTTTATGCATTCATTTTAGCATGCAGAAAATACCAGCAATCACGGAATGGTGACACGGACGAGGCATCGCTTTCCACCAACCGTTGATCATCGACCGAGCAAAATATCCCGCCAAGAGATCGAGCGAGGATTCCGTCCTTCGCAGAGGGCCGTATTGGCCTCCTCGCGGGACGAAATTCTCGCTCGTTCGTTTCAGCCCGCGTCATCGCGTGCTAGACGGCCAGCTCGCCTGATTCACCCATAAGCCATCGTGCCAGGTCGACGACCTTGATGCCATCCCAATCAGTCGTTTCGTGCCCTGTTCGGGCGATGACGCACTTGGGATAGGCGTCTCGAATCCGTCGCAGCGGATCAAGCTCACGCTCCAGCGTCGCTTCTTGGGAAATGTCGTCACTCACCTGGATATAGACACGGCGGTCGCGCCTGATGGCGACAAAGTCTACTTCCTTTTGGTAGAGAACGCCGACGTAGACTTCCCATCCGCGGCGCATAAGCTCGATTGCCACCATATTCTCGTAAACATGGCCAAAATCGAGCTTTTTCGTGCCAAGCGCGGCGTAGCGAAACGAATGGTCGGCCAGGTAGTATTTATCTCCCGTCGACAGGTATTTCTTTCCTGAGACGTCAAAGCGACGAAACCGGTAGAACGCAAACGCATTACACAGGTAGTCGATATACACAGCCAGCGTCTTGTCGCTTATCTTAAGGTTCGCTCGTGAAAGCTCGGCCGCCATCCCCTTGAGAGAAGAGATGTTTCCGACGTTATCCATCAGGAACTCGCAGGAACGTTTAAGCTGCTCCGCATTACGTATACGATATTTTTGTCTGATGTCGCGCAGGATAAGAGTTTCAAGCACATCCGAGATGTATGAGAAACGCATCCTTTCGTCCTGGTAGATATAGGAACCCGGCATTCCTCCCTCGCGGACATAGCGAGCAAGGGCCTCGGCTGGAGAAGTGATCTCGTGATACGCCGAGAACTCCGCAAGTGAAAACGGAAAGACCTCGATCTCCACCGTTCTTCCCGTGAACAACGTCGAGAGGTCGCTTGAGAGAAGAAAGGCGTTCGACCCCGTGATGTAAATGTCATATTTCTCTGACGCATGAAGACTGTTGATAGCCCGCTCGAACCCTTCACACATCTGGACCTCGTCGATCATGACGATATTCCGGCAACCCTCAATATAGTGCTTTTCCACATATGTATGCAGCGCATGGTATTCCGCCAACGGCTCGAACTCAAGTAGATTGAAGTTGACGTGTATGACGTTGGCCGAGGGGTCGTTTGAATGAAGTTGGCTGGCAAACGCCTCAAGCAATTTCGATTTTCCGCATCGCCTGATTCCGGTGATCACCTTGATATCAGGCGTACCTGCCACCTTGGAAAGCTTGCTCATGTAGAACGGGCGATTAATAAGTCTCATGGCAATCCACTTCGCAAAATTAAGATTAACTGAAAAACGCGAAGTACAATATATCATCTACTTCGCGTTTTTGAGAAATCCTAGATTTCGCGTAATTATGTTCGCCAAGCTATCGCAAACCCGACACGGGTGAGATCTCCGCCTGATTGACCCTGCGCAGCAGTCCGAAGCGAAAGACGCGAGTCCTCAGACCGCTCCGGTAAAGTGAGGGCCGCGACGGTTACCGCGGCCCTCTTGAGAAACGTGTGCGATTGTCAATCGCTCGCGCTAGTCTTCCTTGCGGCGGAAACGAGCAAGAAAGACTCCGATTGCGGCGATCGCGGCACCCAGGCCGCCGATCGCGGCGACGGTCGCCACCGTTTGATCACCGGTGCTCGCAAGTGAGTTAGCGGACTTGCCACCCTGAGCCTTGTCACCAGCGGGCTTTCCCGCCTGGGCGCCATCGTTCGAACCGCCGGATGTCTGCCCACCGTTGCCGGAACCCTGATTGCCACCGGACGCACAAAGCCCCTTCTGCAGTACACGGTACAGCCAAGTCACCGCAGGCCGGGGCGGGGGAGCCGAATTTCCCACTGAGCGACTCTGCTTGCAGCCGGAGCGAAAGGGGGAAATCTCGGCCCCTCCCGCCCCGGCCGGGCAGCTCGACCTAAACCGTGTACTGCGGCAGGTCCTGCAGGGCGATGACGTCCATGCCCATGTCGTTGGCGCTGCCGTGACCCTGCTCGTCCTCGCGCACGGCCTCGATGGCACTCACGTACGTGTTGGCCGCAGACATCGCCGTCACGCAGGTCACGCCACGACGGACGGCCTCGGTGCGTAGCAGGTAGCCATCGCCACGCGAGCCCGGGCCGTACGGCGTATTGATGATTACCGCAATCTTGCCATCGGCGATGAGGTCACCAATGTTGGGACGCTCGCCGTCGTGCGGGCCGCTAATCTTTTCCACGACCTCGCACGTCACGTTGCCTCCACGCAGCACGCGCGCCGTGCCCTCGGTGGAGCAGATATCAAAGCCCAGGTAGCGCAGGATACGGGCGACCGAAAGGATATGACGCTTGTCACGGTCGCACACGCTGATGAACACCTTGCCGGCGCTCGGGTCGGGCAGCTTGTAGTCAATCGCCAGTTGCGTCTTGGCGTATGCCTCGGGATAGCTCTTGGCGATACCCATGACCTCGCCCGTCGACTTCATCTCGGGCCCCAGGATAACGTCGGCGCCCGGGAAACGGCCCCAGGGCATAACGGCTTCCTTCATGCAGAACCAGTCCAGCTGACGCTCGTCGCTCGGCAGGCCCAGGCTTGCGATGGAATCGCCCGCCATGATACGCGCCGCGCACTTGGCCAGCGGCACGCCGGTGGCCTTGGAGATAAACGGCACGGTGCGGCTGGCAGGCGGGTTGGCCTCGATCACGTAAACGGTCTCGCCCTTGATGGCGTACTGCACGTTGACCAGTCCGCGTACGCCCAGCGCCATCGCGATGCGGCGCGTGGTCTCGCGAAGCTTTGCCTGCAGGCTCTCGCTAAAGCTGAACGGCGGGATGCAGGTCGCAGAGTCGCCGGAGTGAATACCGGCCTCCTCGATATGCTCCAGAATGCCGCCGATGTAGACCTCTTCGCCATCGCACAGGGCGTCGACATCGGACTCGATCGCGCCCTCCAAGAAGCGGTCCAGATACACCGGGTAGTCGGGGCTAATGCGCGCAGCCTCGGCCATGTAATCGCGCAGATGCTCGGCATCGTAGGCGATCATCATGCCGCGGCCGCCCAGCACGTAGCTCGGACGCACCAGCAGCGGGTAGCCGATGTGCGCGGCAACGGCCTCGGCCTCCTCAAACGAGGTGGCCTGGCCCGCCGGCGGGTACATGATGCCCAGCTTGTCGAGCAGAGCGGCGAAGCGCTCGCGGTCCTCGGCAAAGTCGATGGCATCGGGCTTGGTGCCCATGATGTTCACGCCGCTCTCCTCGAGCATGCGCGCCAGCTTAAGCGGGGTCTGGCCGCCAAGCGTCACCACGACGCCATCGGGGCGCTCAACGTCGATAACGTCCATGACGTCCTCGTAGGTGAGCGGCTCAAAGTACAGGCGGTCGGACGTGTCGTAGTCGGTCGAAACGGTCTCGGGGTTGCAGTTGACCATGATGGTCTCGAAGCCGCGGGCCGCCAGCGCATAGCTCGCGTGCACGCAGCAGTAATCGAACTCGATACCCTGGCCAATGCGGTTGGGGCCGGCGCCCAGGATCATCGCCTTGGGCTTGTCCGCCGGCGTGGTCTCGTCGGGAGCCACGCACTTCTTGGCATCCGGGCTCGTGCGGTAGATGTTCTCGTACGTCTTGTAGTGGTACTCCGTGGCGCTCGAGAACTCCGCAGCGCAGGTATCGACCGTCTTCATGCTGGGAACCACGCCCAGACCCTTGCGATAGGCGCGCACAAAGCGCTCGTCCGAGCCGGTCAGTGCGGCGATCTCGGCATCGCTCGTGCCGTACTGCTTGAGCAGGCGCATCGCGTCGGCGTCGATATCCTCCACACGCAGGCCGCGGATGCTCTCCTGGACCTGCACCATGTCGTTGATACGGTTGAGGTACCACGGATCGATACCGCAAATGGCATGGATGCGAGCGATGTCCCAGCCACGGCGCAGGGCCTCGACCACAAAGAAGATGCGATGCTCGGTCGGGGTTGCCACGGCCTGAGCAAGCTCGTCGTCGCTCAGCTTATCGGCACCCTCTTTGCCACCGGCGCAGATGCCCTGGTGACCGTCCTCCAGCGAGCGCATGGCCTTGCCAAAGGCCTCCTCAAAGGTGCGGCCGATCGCCATGATCTCGCCCACGGCCTTCATGCGCGTGGTGAGTGTGGGGTCGGTACCCTTGAACTTCTCGAAGGCAAAGCGCGGCACCTTGACCACACAGTAGTCGATTGTGGGCTCAAAGCAGGCGGGCGTAGCCTTGGTGATGTCGTTGACGATCTCGTCGAGCGTGTAGCCCACAGCCAGGCGCGCGGCGGCCTTGGCAATGGGGAAACCCGTGGCCTTGGAGGCCAGCGCGGACGAACGGCTCACGCGCGGGTTCATCTCGATGACGATCAGGCGGCCGGTCTGGGGGTTCACGGCAAACTGCACGTTGGAGCCGCCGGTCTCGACGCCGATCTTCTCCAGAATGGCGAGCGAGGCCACGCGCATGCGCTGATACTCAAGGTCGGAGAGGGTCTGCGCAGGCGCCACGGTGATGGAGTCGCCGGTATGCACGCCCATGGGGTCGAGATTCTCGATGGAGCACACGATGATGCCGTTGCCGGCGTGGTCACGCATGACCTCCATCTCATACTCTTTCCAGCCCTCGATGGACTCCTCGCCCAGCACCTCGTGGGCAGGCGAGAGCTCCAGGCCCTGGCTCACGATGGAGACGAGCTCCTCGTGGGTGTGAGCGATGCCGCCGCCGGCGCCGCCGAGGGTAAAGCTCGGGCGCAGTACGCAGGGATAGCCCACGCGCTCGGCGATGGCCTCGGCGTCGGCCACGCTGTAGGCATAGCCCGAGCGCGCGACCTCCAGGCCGATCTCGGCCATGGCCTCGTTAAAGAGCTTGCGGTCCTCGCCGCGCTCGATGGCGGCCAGGTCGCAGCCGATCATCTCGACGCCGTACTTGTCGAGCGTGCCGTCTTTCGCCAGCTCGACGGCGGCGTTCAGACCGGTCTGGCCGCCCAGCGTGGGCAGCAGCGCGTCCGGGCGCTCTTTCTTGATTACGCGCTCGATAAATTCGGCGGTGATGGGCTCAACATAGGTGCGGTCGGCAAGACCCGGGTCGGTCATGATGGTCGCCGGGTTGGAGTTGACCAGGATGACCTCAAAGCGATCCTCCGTGAGCACCTTGCCGGCCTGGGCGCCGGAGTAGTCGAAGTCGCAGGCCTGGCCGAGGACGATGGGGCCGGAA
>RPYR01000120.1 GCA_008671285.1 Collinsella aerofaciens
CGCGGGTCGCTCGGTGGTCGATGCCCTGACCGCGCGAGTGAAGGGCGCGGTTGGAGCGGGCGGCCCGGCGCGAGTGTCGCTCGGCGAAGTGTCCGAGATGATCGATGTTGTGCGCTTGGGTCTTTCGGCCGGCCTTTCGTTTGATGCGGCGCTTGAGATTTTCTGCGCCAACCGCCGGTCAGTGCTGGCTCTTCGCCTTGAGCGGGCCTGCATGGCGTGGCAGGTGGGCGTGGGCACGCGTGAGGACGAGTTGTTGGCCGCCGCGCGCGACCTGGACGTGCGAGCGCTCGAGACCTTTGCCATTACGGTGGGGCAGGCACTCGCCCTGGGTGCCCCACTTGCCGAGACACTGGCCGCTCAAAGTCGCGAGATCCGTGCGGCTCATCGCGCCGCGGTCGAGCGCGAGATTGAGCGTGCGCCCGTCAAGCTGCTGATTCCCACCGGCACGCTCATCTTGCCGGCGTTGCTTCTGTCCATATTGGGCCCGCTGCTGGGAGCAGGCGGGATGATGTAGGGAGGAATACATGAACACGATGACTGACGCTGCTGGCAAGGTCCAGGGCTGGGCGTTTTGCCGGGCGGCACATGTTCGTCAGCGCGCCAAGGAGCTACTGCAGGAGGAGAGTGCACAGGGTACCACCGAGTATGCCATCTTGGTCGGCGTGCTCGTGGTGATCGCGATTATCGCCATCGTCGCATTTAAGGGCAAGGTCCAAGATCTATGGAACGCTATCAGCGAGGGCATCAACAGCCTGTAGAGGGCGAGCGCCCCATCGGGGTGCTGCTGGTGTTTGCTTGCCTGACCGTGGCGATAGCGGCGGTGCTTTGGGGGCTTAACGCCGCGCGGCAGCAGCGTCCTGGGGCCGCCTTCGATTCGGGCTCAGATTCGGCGGTGGCGTCTCAAAAAGATGAGATGCGAGATGCGGACGATTCGGATGTCGCTGTCACGGCGCAAACCTTTCTGCGGACGCTCGACAAGCGGTCTGGCACTGCGACGGATTCGCCTGGGGACAACGCGATTACGGTCCGGCTTGCATGGTCTGAGGACCGACCGATGACCGAGGCAGCGGCGGATATGTTACGCGCCTACCGCGAGGTGCCAACGGCCCAGCTCGCCCTGAGCGGCTATCTTGATATTAAGGGCAACGTATGGGGCGCCATCGTGCGCGATGGGCGCGGCTGGGTCGATATGGTGACGGTTGCCGCGGATGCCGGCGATGCCTCGTGCCGCCTGCGCGTGATCCGCCTGAGCCCGCAGGCATCGAACTCAAAGGAGGGGTCGTGAAATGCATGACGTCCTGCGCGAGGAATCTGCCCAAGCGACTGTGGAATACGCCATCGTCACGGTGGCGCTGTTATCGATCGTGCTGGCGATTGTGGGACTTTGGCGTGCTGGCACCGATGGACGCTTGGCGGCGCTGGTTGAGCGGGCGGCATCCCATGGCGTTGCCTCGACGTCGGTTATCGACGCCGCTGCGGGCGCTAAGGACATCGCGTTGTATTGATATCGCGCGCGAGGACTGGGCGCAGTCTACGGTCGAGGCCGCTTTTTTGCTGCCGACGATTCTGAAACTCATACTAAACGAACTCAAACAATAATTAATAATTTATACGCGCGCGGTCATGGAGTCTGCCGCCGCCGAGACCGCGCGGCTCATGATCACGACGACGGCGGAGGACGACGATCTTAAGGAGTTCACCCGCCGCCGGCTTGCCGCAGTGCCCAACGTTTCGATCTTTCATGCCGGCGGGCCGTTGTCGTGGGATATTGAGCTTAGCCGGGCCGATGCGGGTGGCGTCTCGTCCGTGTCCGTTTCCGGCGAGGTCAAGCCGTTGCCTGTGATCGGTGCGTTTGCGCAGGCTATGGGTGGTACCGCCGAGGGTGGCTACGTTGAGCTCAAGGTCGATGTCTCGTATCAATCACGTCCCGAATGGCTGGAGGGAGATTATGATTCGTGGATTGCTGCATGGGATTAAGCGTTTCTGGTCTAGACGCGTTTTGACGCGCCGTCCGAGCTGCCATCGCAAGCGAGGCGGCTTTATGGGCCGCGCCGGTATCGACCTGTTTATCGAAGACGGTGCCTACACCACGCTTTCTTCTGCCGTGGTCATCCTAGTGGTGCTCACGTTGTTGTTTTCGTCGACCGCGGCGATATGGAGCATGTCGCGTGCCGGGGATACCCAGGTGGCGGCCGATAGCGGCGCGCTGGCGGGTGCCAACGTAGTGTCGTCCTATCACACGGCTGCCACGGTGGTTGATGCGAGCATCTTGAGTCTGGGGCTAGCGGGGTTTGCCACGATCGGGACGGGCCTGGTCGCCATCCTCATCCCGGGTGCCGAACCAGTTGCCGGCAATATGGTCGACACCGGGATTGAGATCATTAAAACGCGCAACAAGTTTGCCAAAAGCGCATCGGAAGGCTTGCAGAAAATCGAGACGGCTCTGCCGTATCTGATTGCCGCGCGTGCCACGCAGGCGGTGTCGGCGCAGGATACCGATAGTGTGACCTATACCGGTACGGCGCTTGCCGTGCCCAGGACGTCCGAGTCGGATTTCGTTGCGCTCGAGGGTTCTGAGATCTCGACCGATGCCATTAAAGACACATCGGATGATTTAGAGCGTGCGGCCGAGGAGCTGCGGAAGGCTTCTGAGGACACGGCGAAGGCTAAAGAGCGCGCTTGGCTGGCGGATTGTGGATCGCGTCGAAAATGTTGGTGTAAGGGTGACGCCCTAGCGCCCGTTTAACGAAGAACGGCCTTCGTCCTAGAATCTGAAATCACCACAACAACAGGTTCTAGGAAAGGACGAAGACCGCTATGGAAATCTTATC
>RPYR01000231.1 GCA_008671285.1 Collinsella aerofaciens
CAGCTCGGCGAGCGTCTCGTAGCTTCCCCCACGCGAGAACTAGATCTCGTATAGGGGGCCGACGCGCCAAAACGCGCAGAATTCACCTTACAGGCGGCTTTCGACGGAATCCCATGTACCGGGGTAGAGACGGATGACCCTGGCCGAAACCGTTGGAGCGTCCAGGAATTTGAGGACACTGACGCGTTTGTTGCCTTCCTGGACATAGCACCGAGGCATGAACTCGGGGACGATGATGGGGTCGCGATAGCCCTCGGTTACCTGGATGTCGTAGAGGTTGGACCACTTGCGGGCGAACTCGGTGTTAAACGGCAGCAGGGGCATAAAGTTGCATGAAAAGGCGGACTGACGGCCTTTGGAGACCGTGCCGACGACCATTTCGAGCGGAATATCCCGCAGGCCGCCGCTCACTCGTTGACCTAAGGGGAGCTGAGCAACCAAGCTATCGAGGTCCGTAAGGTATGGATGCTCGCTTTGGCTAATGGCGCGTCGACGTCCTTGCTCGCCGCGCTTGCGTGCTTGACGATAGGCCTCTTCCATGATGTTGCTCCCTTAGTCGTTTAAACAACTATATGAACCATGGTACCACGAATGAAAACAGCCACAACGATGCCTATCTCCTTTGTGGTGATTTAGACAATGATGGGGGCGATGGCACGAATGCAGGCGTCGGCTGCCGTAAAAGTAGTGCTGTCATCGCTGACGATAAAGATGATCTTGCCCTTGATACCAAAGTCGCCGATCTCGCTAAAGAGCACGTAGGGCTCCTTGTCAAAGCCCGAGATGGGCGAAACGGCCGTTTTGGTGGCGCTGACGAGCTCGTCTGCCAGCGCGTCAAGGGAAGCCCACTTGGACGTGTCCTTTACGGCAACGGGCACGGCCACGCGCCCAAAGGGCATCAAATGCACGAGCGTGTTCTTGGAGATGTTTGAGTTGGGCACAATGATGGTCTGTCCACAGGCATCCTCAATCGTTGTATGGCGCCAAGTGATGTCTTGGACCACGCCGGATACGCCGCCGACCTCGATATTGTCGCCGGGCTTAATGATGCCCATAAAGGTCACCTGCATGCCGCCGATAAGGTTTGACAGCGTGTCCTGAAAGCCGAGCGAGATGGCGATGCCGCCGACGCCAAGAGCAGCGACGAGTGCGTTTGCGTTAATGCCAAAGCAGTTGTCGAGGATAAAGCTGCCGCCAATCATCCAGATGACGGCGCGCGCGATGTTGATGAAGATACTCGATGCCGGAAGCGGGTTATCGTCTCGGTTGAGCAGATGGTTCAGGGTCTTGGATACGACCTTGGCGGCGACGGCGGTGCCTATCGCCAAGATGACGGCCCAGATGATGTTGTGGACCCACCGTTGCTCAAAGAAATGAAGAATCGGCTCAAACAATTTCATGTAGGGAAAACCTCCTAATGATCGTTCAACCATGATACCCACCAAGAAGCCCGTCCGATCAAATTCGGACGGGCTTCTGTGCTCGATATAAGGTTTACTCGGCGGGGCTGTAAGGCCCGGCGGTGTAGCTTAGCGTCGACGCTTCCAGATAATGCCGAGCATGATGACGATGATGCCGCCGATAAGGCACGCGCCAACTACTGCCAGCGTGCGGTCTCCCGTTGCGGCGAGCTTACCGCTCGTCTTCTTGGTGATGACCTTCGTGGTCGTCGTGTCCGTCTTAGGCGAGGGCTTAGGCGTCTGGGCCGGTGTGGGCGTGGGGTCCACGGCTGCGGAACCGAAGCCGATGGTGCCGGCGAGCCCGGCCATTTTGCTCTCCCAGCCGTTCTGCCCAATCAGCGCCCTCAGCGCCGCCTCGCACGTGCCCCACTCGGTGTACTTGGTGGCGTGTGCAAAGGTGGGAAAGTCGGTCGTGTTGGTGATGATGTAGTTGTTGGTGGCGACGGTATAGGTCTTGGCGGGGTCGAGCGTACTGCCGTCCTTGGTGAGTGTGGCACTCACAATGCGCTTGCCTTCGGGCTGCGTCCAATCAATCGTCACGTTGATGCCGCCAAAGGAGAGAACGCTGCCAGAGTCATCGCGCCACTTGTACTTGTCTTGCGCCTCCTGCTCGGTATGGCCGGCTGCCACGTAGGCTTGCTGAAGCTCGTAGCTGTGATTGCACTCGTCGCTGATCTGCAGCGAGTGCTCGAGCGCTGCGAGGAAGTCCGCGCCGGTCATGGTCCAGGTTTCCACGGTGTTGCCGTAGGGCGAGACGGCGATGACGTTGCCGGCGGTCACGTTGCCCGCCACGATGCCGCCGCGGATGCCGCCAGCGTTTTCGATAGCGAGGTCCGCGCCCGTCAGGGCAAGATAGGAGCCGCAAATCACGTGGCCGATGGTCTGGGCTTTGGTGGTGTCGTCCTCCTTGCTGGGGCGGAAATCGGTGGTGCGCACCATTTCCCAACCATGCGTGCCTGCGGCGTCCTCGCCGTAGAAATAGTTGGTGGTGGATGTGCCGAGCACCTTGTTCGATTCGTTTTCAAAGTCCTCGTCGAGCGGCTTGATCTTGTTGCGGACGGCCTCAAGGCGGCTCTGGTAGTCGGAGCCCTTGTCGGGGTCTGCCAAAAGGTCGTTGACGTTCTTGGCGGTGTAGAGCTTCTCGTCGCTGCCGTCTGCAGGGACCGTGACCGTGTCATCGTCGGTCGACTCGGTGCCATTGGTGTCGTACTTGTACGGAATGGAAAGCAGTCCCACCTCGGCAAAGGCACTGCCCGCCTCGACAACGTGGATTGTCTTGCCGTCGGCTCCCGTCACCTTCTCGTTAAGGTTGATGTGCTCGTGGCCTGCGATAAGGGCATCGACGCCACGGAGTCGCGTGGCAAAGGTCTTGGCGTCGAGCGTGTGCGCGATGCACACAACAACATCGCAGCCCTCCTTGCGCAGCTGCTCTGCCTCGGTATTGATGGCGTTCGTGGCACTCAAGAACGACGTGCCCGCGACCAGGTCCGCGCGCAGCGAGGATCCCAGCGACTCATCCATGGCACCCACGACGCCGACCTTGATTTTGTAGTCGAATGTGGAGTGATCCTCGCTATCCTCCCAGGTGCGATCGAGCGTCTTCGTGATGCTCGAGCTCCATACGCCGCTCGTAGACTTCGCGTTCGCGCAGAGCATGGCGAAGGGCGTGCCGGTGGTGCTGTAGCCGGTCATGGTGCGGAGTTTGTCCGCACCGTAGCTCCAGTCGTGGTTGCCTGGCGTGGTCGCGTCGTAGCCGTCGGCGTAGAAGGTGTCCATGAGCTCGGCGATGCTCTTGCCCTCGCTCATGGTGGCGAAGGACTGTCCGTGGAAGGTGTCGCCCGCATCGAGCAAAAGATCGGGGGCGTTGCCTTGGGCGCTATAGAGAACCGCCAGTCCATCAAAGCCCACAGTGCCGGTGCCCTTGCTTGCGTTGTAGCTGTACTTGTAGCTGCCGTGGATGTCGTTGGTGTGCATAACGGCCACGGAGCCGTCAATAGCGGCGGGCAGGTTCCCCGCGAAAGCGAGGCTTGGGATGCCTGCGAGCGCGCCGGCAAACAACGCGGTGGCTAACGCAAGGCGGGGGAGTCTTTTCATGGCAGTTTCCTTAGTTCTTAGCCAGAATGTCTGGTTGAATATCGGATTATCGACATAATATGCGAAAACCGCCGCAAGGGCGCCTGTCCCTTTGCGGCGGTTTTGACGTTTGCGCAGATAAAACCTACCAAAATAAACCTGTCCCTTTTTGGCAGGTTTTAGCTCAGCAGCATGCGGTCGTTGGCGAGCTCGCCGCCCGAGACCTCCTCGAACTTCTGCAGCAGGTCGGCTACGGTGAGCGACTTCTTCTCATCGCCCGCCACGTCGTAGATCACGTGGCCTTCGTGCATCATGATCAGACGGTTGCCCAGACGGATGGCGTCGTTCATGTTGTGCGTGACCATGAGCGTGGTCAGGTGGTTCTCGTCGACGATCTCCTCGGTCAGGTTAAGCACCTTAGAGGCCGTCTTGGGGTCGAGGGCCGCGGTGTGCTCGTCGAGCAGCAGCAGGCGCGGCGTGGTGAGCGTGGCCATCAGCAGGGTGAGTGCCTGGCGCTGGCCGCCCGAGAGCAGGCCGACCTTGGCGTTGAGACGCGTGTCCAGACCAAGGTCCAGACGCTTGAGCAGCTCGACGTACTCATCTTTCTCGGCCTTGGTGACGCCCCACGAAAGGCCGCGACGCTGGCCGCGACGCTTGGCGAGGGCCAGGTTCTCGGCGATCTGCATGTCGGCAGCGGTACCGCGCATGGGGTCCTGAAACACGCGGCCCAGGTACTTGGCGCGCTGCGACTCGCTCAGGCGCGAGATGTCGGTGCCGTCGAGCTCAATAACGCCCGAATCGAGCGGGTACACGCCGGCGATCATGTTGAGCAGCGTGGACTTGCCGGCGCCGTTGCCGCCGATCACGGTTACAAAGTCGCCGTCATTCAGGGTGAGGTCGACGCCGGTGAGCGCGCGCTTCTCGGTGACGGTGCCCTTGTTAAAGGTCTTCTTGACGTGCGAGAGCTTAAGCATCTGCCTCATCCCCCTTCGTGTAGGAGCTGCGGAGCTTATAGCGCTCCCAAACCACGGGTACGCACAGGGCCACAGCGACAATTACGGCGGAAAGCAGCTTCATGTCGTTGGCGTCCATGCCCAACTGCAGCACGATGGCGCGGATAAGGAAGTACACCACGGAGCCAAAGACGGCGGAGGCAAGACGGACGCTAAACTGCGTGAGGCCGCCGGGCAGCAGACGGCCGAGCACCTCGCCGATGACGATGGCGGCAAGACCGATAACGATGGCACCGGTGCCCATACCAATGTCGGCATACTTTTGGCTCTGGCAGATGAGCGCGCCCGAAAGGCCGATGAGGGCGTTGGAGAGCACGAGGGCGATCATCTTGGTGGAGTTGGTGTTGACGCCCAGGGCGCGGATCATGTACTCGTTGTTGCCGGTGGCTCGCAGCGCCGAGCCGATCTCGGTGCCAAAGAACCAATACAGGATGGCAACGATAGCCACGGCGAGCAGGATGCCCAAGATGATGGCAACGGTGGACTGCGGCAGGCCGGTCATATTGCTGACGGCCGAGAACACGGTGCCCTTGGCAAGAATGGGCGTATTGGACTTGCCCATGATGCGCAGGTTGATGGACCACAGGCTGATCTGGGTGAGGATTCCGGCGAGGATCGCGGGAATCTCGAAGACGGTGGTCAAAATGCCCGTGACGGCACCCGCGATGGCGCCGGCGCACATACCGGCCAGCACGGCGAGCAGCGGGTCGACGTTGTTATTGACGATGAGCACAGCGCAGACGCAGCCGCCGAGGGCAAAGCTGCCGTCGCAGGTCATATCGGGAATGTCGAGCAGGCGGAACGTGATAAACACGCCAAGCACCATAATGCCCCAGAGGACGCCCTGCGAAACGGCGCCCTGCAATGCAATGAGCATGCTTCATACCTCCTAGGATAGGGTGGACACGTGATTCACCATAATAGCGGTAACAATGCATAGAAGAGTTACGGACAGACGTTTTGTTTTACCTGAAACAAGCAGGGCGGACGCCGGTCTACAGCGCCCGCCCCTGTGGCTCAGATATTGAATAACGCGGCTAAAGCGCGAGCACGGGCTCTAGCCGCATGCCGCGTATGGCATTACGCGTCCAGGGCGGAAAGGTCGATGCCCAGGGCCTCGGCCATTTCGTCGTTCTTGACGACGACCAGGTCCTTGCTCGAGAGGTGCTTGATCGGCATATCCTCGGGCTTGGCCTCGCCCTTCAGGATCTTAACGGCCATCTCGCCCGCGGCGTAGCCCAGGTCCTCATAGTTGATGGAGAGGGTGAACAGGCCGCCGGCCATGCACATACCCTCCTCGCCAGTCACGAAGGGAAGCTTGTTTTCCTTGCAGATCTGGCCGACCTGCGAGGCACCCGCGGCGATGGTGTTGTCGGTGGGGGAGTACAGCGCGTCGACCTTGCCCACGGCAGACTCGACGACGGACTGAATCTCGTTGGAGCTCGAGACGGTGAAGTCAGTGTACTCGAGGCCCAGCTTGTCGAGCTCCTTCTTGGCGGCCTTGATCTGGACGTCGGAGTTGGACTCGGCGGTGCAGTAGAGCAGGCCGACCTTCTTTACGTCGGGCAGGACCTTCTGCATCATCTCGAGTTGCTCGGCGACCGGGGTAAGGTCGGAGGCGCCCGTGACGTTGGTGCCGGGCTTGTCGTTGTCCTGGACCAGGCCGGAGGCGGCGTAGTCGGTGATGGCGCAACCCACGATGGGGATATCGGCCGTGGCACCGGCAGCAGCCTGTGCGGCGGGCGTGGCGATGGCGTAGATCAGGTCGACGCCATCGCCCACGAACTTGTCGGCGATGGACTTACACGTGGACTGGTCGTTCTGGGCGTTCTTCTGGTCGATCTTGACCTTAAGGCCGCTTTTCTTGATGGCCTTGACAAAGCCGTCGTTGGCGGCATCGAGTGCGGGGTGCTCGGTGAGCTGCAGAACGCCGATGGTGTAGTCGGAACCGGCGGCAGCAGAGCCGGAACCAGAGTTGCCGCCGCATCCGGCGAGCGGGGCGAGCGCGAGCAGGCCGGCGGAGACAAGAAGGCTCCTGCGGCTGATGGTGATGTCCTTCATATCATTACCCCCAGTATAAAAATGGCTGGAAACACTGCACTGGGACAAAGTGCAAGTGGAACTATAGTAGCGCTGATGTCCATTTTTACAACAGCCTGGCGGGTTTTTTAATACAGAATCGGATGGGCGGTACGGGTAGTCGAATGGGCGGCGGAGGGTCTTATGCGGCGGAGGAGGCGTCGTCCTCGTCCAGGGCGGCGAAGAGCTTCTTGTCGTCGAGCAGGCGCGTGCTGACGTTTCTCATACGGGCGATCTCGACGGTGCGCAGCGTATCGTCGGTGCCTCGGGCGTCGTAGACCGTTCCCAGCAGATACGAGATGCCATCGCGCTGCCTGATGGCAAAGGGACGGAGTGTCATCCGTGCTGCTTCGGTTTCGCCGCGTGTCGTGACGCTCGAAATATCAAAACTCACCGTGGTTCCGTGGTCGATGGCCTGCTCGACGAGCTCGCACGTGTCGATGCGCTTGATGGGCGTGCGTGTTGCCTTGGTAGCCTTGCTGCCTGCGCTTGGAGCGGGTTCGGGTGTATCGAGGTAGCCGCGAACGTCGGCGCTCGCCATGGCAACTAAGTGCTGCGCCATGCTCTTGCGGATAGCGATAGGCGTGGAGCGGTTGCGCATGACCATACCGTGGAGCCGGATGATCTCTTCGTCGGTGAGCGGACGGGTAAGAAGTTTGTAGCCCACGCCGCGTTTGTACTCAATTTCGTATCCGGCATGGCGAAGCGCGGAGATGGCGGTGTAGATGCTGCGCCGCGCCGCCGAGATGGGCATGCGGGCGGGGTCGTCGGGATGGGCGAGGCGCCGGATCAACTCATCGGAAAGCATGGCCTTGTCCTCGCCGGTGTTTTCGCTTAATAGTTGCAGGATGCGAACGGCGCGATAGGCTGCCATCGAGGCGGCGCCCCTCGTCGTGGTGTCGTAGGTTTCAACAGCGGCTTCGGTCATCGTGCCCACGTCCTTTCCGTTTTGGGTGGCGACGGTATGGAGCCTAGAGCGTGGGGCTTTCCCAGGGGCGCAGGGCGCTCTGGGCGGTCGGTAGTCGTCGGCAAACGGCGGGTCGAGTTTTCAACAGCCCTGCTCAACTGACCAAAAACTTGCCAAAAGCTTGACGGATGCTGTTGAAAAAAGCGTCTCTCGATCGATGTCGAGAGACGCTTGTGCGATGAGCGTTGGCGTGTGGCGACGCGAGCTAGCGTCCGACGATTAGAAGTCGGCGTTGCCCACGGTGCGCGGGTGCGGCAGGACGTCGCGGATGTTGCCCCCGCCGGTCAGATACATGACCAAGCGCTCGAAGCCCAGACCGTAGCCGGCGTGCTTGCAGGAACCGTAGCGGCGCAGGTCAAGGTAGTACTTGTACTGCTCGGGATTCATGCCCAGGTCCTTGATGCGGGCCTCGAGCAGATCCAGGCGCTCCTCGCGCTGGGAGCCACCGATGATCTCGCCGATGCCCGGTACCAGGCAGTCGGCGGCGGCGACGGTCTTGCCGTCCTCGTTCATGCGCATGTAGAAGGCCTTGATCTCGGCCGGGTAGTCGGTTACGAAGGTCGGGCGCTTAAAGTGCTCCTCGGTCAGGAAGCGCTCGTGCTCGGTCTGCAGGTCGATGCCCCAGCTCACGGGGTAGTCAAACTTGTGACCGGCGGCGACGGCCTGCTCCAGGATCTCGACGGCCTCGGTATAGGGGACTCGGGCGAAGTCGGAGTTGGCGACATGGTCCAGGCGCTCGAGCAGACCCTTGTCCACAAACTTGTTGAGCATATTGAGCTCGTCGGGGCAGGTTGCCATAACGTCCTTAAGGACGTACTTGAGCATGGCCTCGGCGTTGTCCATGTAGTCGTTAAGGTCGGCAAAGGCCATCTCGGGCTCGATCATCCAAAACTCGGCGGCATGGCGCGTGGTGTTGGAGTTCTCGGCACGGAAGGTGGGGCCAAAGGTGTACACGTCGCCAAAGGCCATGGCAAAGTTCTCGGCATTGAGCTGGCCGGACACGGTGAGGCTCGCGTGCTTGCCAAAGAAGTCCTGGCTCCAGTCGACCTCGCCGGACTCGGTGAGGGGCGGATTTTTGGGGTCGAGCGTGGTCACGCGGAACATCTCACCGGCGCCCTCGCAGTCGCTCGTGGTGATGATGGGGGTGTTGACGTAGACAAAGCCCTGCTCCTGGAAGAAGCGGTGGATGGCGGCAGCCGCGACAGAGCGAATGCGGAAGACGGCGCGGAACAGGTTGGTGCGCGGGCGCAGGTGCTGCTGGGTGCGCAGGAACTCGACGGTTGCGCGCTTCTTCTGCAGCGGGTAATCCGGGGCGCTCGTGCCCTCGACCTCGATGGAGGTGGCAGAAAGCTCGAAAGGCTGGGGCGCATCGGGGGTCAGCTTGACGGTGCCGGTGCAAATGAGTGCGGCCGAGACGTTTTGATGGGCGATCTCGTCGTAGTTGTCGAGTGCCTCGCGGTTCATGACGACCTGCAGGTCGCGGAAGCAGCTGCCGTCGTTGAGCGTAACAAAGCCAAAGTTCTTCATGTCGCGGACGGACTTAACCCAGCCGGCGACGGTGACAGTCTGGCCGCCGAGCGACTCGGCATCGGCATAGAGCTGCGCGATTTTGGTGCGGTTCACGTATCCTCCCATAACGGTTGAATGATAGTTATCCATACAGTTCGATATTCTAGCAGCTCGGCTCATTTGGGCTATACAGATAAGGCATTGGCGGGATGGTTTTTCAAACGAAAAGTGCCCGCGGCCAAATGGTCGCGGGCACTTGACGAGGTGCCTTTTGGCTGTGTGGCGCGGGGCCTGGCTACTTGGTCTTGGCTACCAGCAGCGGGTCGCCAAGCTTGACGAGCGGGTTGCCGCCGATACGCGTTCCAGACTCGCCGACATGGTCGATGCTCTTAAGCCGATAGAGCGCGGAGAAGATGACGGTCCCGATGTCCTCGTGACCAGCGCACATAATGGCATCGCGATCGAAGCTGATTAGCGGCTGACCTGCCTTGACCCCATGGCCAAAAGCGACGAAGCGGG
>RPYR01000101.1 GCA_008671285.1 Collinsella aerofaciens
CCGATATCACGCCTCGCCTCTGCCTAGCGCCCGGCACGCGCGGGGTCGTCACCTGGTGTCCGCGACTAATTCAGCGTGCGACGCGTTCACACGCACGCCGCTCACCACCTCCCGCCCGTGCAGGCCGCTATGCAAGAGCTCGGCTTTCGTCCGAGTTATGCCGGTCGCTCGTTGCGCGACGGCCGTTACCATTCGGTCGGCCTGTTCGTCAACGATGTCACCAAGTTTGGTAAACTCTAGATGATCGACGGCATCGCCAGCGCTGCTCGCGAGCATAATTGCGCCATCACGCTGGGCGAGATGTCCAAGACCGAGGAGTTTTCGCTTGCCGAGGCCACGCGTCGTATGGCCGCATTGCCGGTGGACGGCATCATCATCGGCATGACCCGCATGGCGCCCGATTTTGAGACGTTTGATCCACTGCCGGGCATTGGCACGGTCATCGTTACCATGTACGCGCACCCGCGGGTGACCACGGTCGACTCCGATCATTACGGCTGCTCGCTCTTGCTTATGAATCACCTGTTTGAGCTGGGGCACGAGCAAATTCGCTATATTGGTGGCCCGTCGTTCTCAGTCGACGAGCAATTTCGTCGAGCCGGTTGGCAGGATGCGCTCGAGCGTAAACACATCGAGCCGGCAGAGCCGCTCGAGGGCGACTGGTCTGCCAACAGCGGCTACGAGGCCGGCAGGTACCTGGCCGAGCACGATCGCACCATGACGGCGATTTACGCGGCAAATGACCAGATGGCAAATGGCGCGATTGCAGCGCTGCGCGATAGCGGCCTGCGCGTGCCCGAGGACGTGAGCGTGGTGGGTGTCGACGATTCGCTCGATGATTTTGTCGCGCATAACGAGCTCACGACCGTTCGATTCGATTTGCATCAGCGCGGACGCGAGGTATTCGAGCATGCGGTTCCCGAGGCGGGTACGGCGGGCAAAACCGTTGCCATTCGTATTCCCGGCCAGCTCATTATTCGACATAGCACGGCGATACCACGCTCATAGTTTGCGCAGGTAAACGGCGATTTATCGTATTTCAATAACAATCGGTAAGGATGCCGGCAGATAACAGTTGGAATGCTGCCGAGTGCTATGATAGACGGGTTATTTTGTCTATCTAGGAGGCTTTGCCTGATGGAGATCACCAAGGATATCCGCTACGTTGGCGTCGACGATCACGACATTGACCTGTTCGAGGGCCAGTACGATGTGTCCGAGAACGGTATGGCATACAACAGCTACGTTATCTTGGGCGAAAAGATCGCTGTCGCCGATTCGGTCGATGGTGGTTTTGTTGACGAGTGGCTCGGCAACCTCGAGGCCGTGCTCGACGGTCGCACGCCCGATTACCTGGTCGTTCACCATATGGAGCCCGATCACTCCGCTGGCATCGCCGCCTTTATGGAGCGCTATCCCCAGGCCCAGATCGTGGCCAGCATGGGCGCCTTCCGCATGATGGTCAACTACTTTGGCACCGACTACCCCGAGCGTAAGATGGTCGTCAAAGAGGGCGACGTGCTCGACCTGGGTGGCCACAGCCTAACGTTTGTCGGCGCCCCCAACGTGCACTGGCCCGAGGTGATCTTCTCCTACGAGTCCACCGACAAGGTGCTCTTTAGTGCCGACGGCTTTGGCAAGTTTGGCGCCAACGACATCGAGGATCCGGAAGGGTGGGCTTGCGAGGCTCGCCGCTACTACTTTGGCATCGTCGGTAAGTTCGGCAAGTTCGTGCAGGCCGTGCTCAAGAAGGCCGCCGACCTGGACATCCAGATCATCTGCCCGCTCCACGGACCCGTGCTGACCGAGAACCTGGGCTACTATCTCGACACCTACAACACCTGGTCGAGCTATCAGCCCGAGGACGAGGGCATCACGATCGCCTATGCGAGCGTGTACGGGCATCTGAAGGCTGCCGTCGAGGAGCTTGCATCTGCGCTTGAGGCTCGCGGCCAGAAGGTTTCCGTCTTTGACCTGGCTCGCGACGACATGGCCGAGGCCGTTGAGGATGCGTTCCGCTATGACCGTCTGGTGCTCGCCTCCATCACCTATCAGGGCGAGATCTTCCCGTTCATGAGCACCTTTATCCATACGCTTGCCGGGCACGCCTATCAGAACCGTACGGTGGCGCTCGTCGAGGCCGGCTCCTGGGCGCCCACCGCTGCCAAGGTTATGACCAAGGAGCTCGAGGCCATGAAGGACATCACCCTGGCGCAGAACAAGGTGACCGTGCTGGGCTCGCTCAACGACACCTCGCGCGCTCAGATCGAGGCCCTCGCCGACGAGCTCTCCAAATAGCGATATTTCGATTTTAACGAGCAAAACCACCACAAAGAGGACAGGCACCTTTGTGGTGGTTTTTGTTTAAGCGCCGGCGATGGTGAGATTTGGGTGGGCGTCGTCGGTGGCCTCGGCAATTGAGGCGGCGACGGCATGGTCGGGGTCGCTGTCCATCACGATGGTGTCGACGTCGGCAAGCTCGGCAAAGCGGTACATGCCGCGTCCGTTAACCTTGCTGGCGTCCATGAGGGCGACGCTTTGATGGGCCGCGGCGATCATGGCCGTTTTGGTCTCGGCCATCTGCGGAAAGTCGGTCGTAAAGCCGCAGCCGGGAACAAAGGCGCCGGGGCACACGACGGCCAGATCGGCATGGACCATTTGGAGCGCCTGCATAGTGAGCGGTCCGTACAAATAACGATGGCCTTTGCGCAGCGCCCCGCCTAGCATGACGACATCGACCGAGGGCATGCTCTCGTCGATGTAATCGGCAATGGTAATGTCGGCCGTGATGACGGTGATACCGTCGCGCTGATCGAGGAGCCGGACGAACTCGAGCGCCGTGGTGCCCGAGTCGACGAGCAACGTGTCGCCGTCACTGACGAGCTCGATGGCGCTTTGCGCGATGGCCTGCTTGGCGGCGACGTTGACATTGATGCGGCGATCCTGCGTGGAGACGGTTAGGCGTTTGTGGAGCGACACAGCGCCGCCATGTGTGCGGCGCAGCTTGCCTGCTTCGGCGAGCGCGGCTAGGTCGGCGCGGGCGGTGACGGAGGACACGCCAAAGGTCTGGGCGATTTCTGCTACCTGCACCGAGGCGTTATGCTCAAGCATCTCCATGATGGCGGCACGACGCTCATCGGCGAAGGCTCGGGTTGTTACATGGGCCATAGCTGCTCCATCCTCAACTGAAATTTGCAGGAATTGTGTTGAGTCCATTTTCGTTCATTTTCTTTTTGAGTAAGAAAACACCTTTCGATTACTTATCTTTTCTATAAAAGAAAGATGATTCGCTTGAAAACTGCAATGTCGTATAGAGGGATCCGGCGCGAATCCCTTCCGTTTGCTTTTCAAAAACGAGTGTCTTGACCTGTGTGCCGGTGATATCTCATGCGTGCGACACCGTCGATTTTCATACAATGGGCGCAGCAAAACGCAAGGTAAAACGCCTTGTGAACAACTACGCCCGATGTCCAGATGCGGGCGAGGGAGAGGAGCAAACGCTCATGGCACTTGTTACCACCGAAAAGATGCTCAAGGACGCTCAGGCCGGCCACTACGCCGTAGGCGCGTTCAACGTCGAGAACCTCGAGTTTGTTATGGCCGTTCTGGCTGCTGCCGAGGAGACCAAGTCCCCCGTCATCATGCAGACTACCCCGGGCACCATCAAGACCGCTGGCCTGGATTACTTCTACGGCATGGTCAAGGCTGCCGCCGAGCGCGCTTCCGTGCCCGTCGCCCTGCACCTCGATCACGGCGATGGCTATGACCGCTGCATGCAGGCTTTCCGCACTGGCTACACCTCTGTCATGATCGACGGCTCGCACGAGTCCTTCGAGGACAACATCGCCCTGACCAAGTCCGTTGCCGACGCTGGCCGCGCCATGGGCGTGCCCGTCGAGGCCGAGCTCGGTAAGGTTGGCGGCAAGGAGGACGACGGTCCCGCGGTTGAGGGCGAGAGCCCCTACACCGATCCTGCCGAGGCCAAGGAGTTCGTCGAGCGCACCGGCTGCACCTCGCTGGCCATTGGCGTTGGCACCAGCCACGGCGTGTATACGAGCGATCCGCACATCGAGCAGTCCGTGGTCAAGGCCATTCGCGACGCCGTCGA
>RPYR01000061.1 GCA_008671285.1 Collinsella aerofaciens
GACGCCTATCACGTCTCGGGCGACAACTTCCTGATCCCCACCGCCGAGGTCGTGCTTACCAACCTGCACGCCGGCGAGGTTCTCGATGCTGATACCCTGCCGCGCCGCTACACCGCCTTTACCCCCTGCTTCCGCGAGGAGGCCGGCTCCGCTGGTCGCGACACTCGCGGCATCATTCGCCAGCACGAGTTCGACAAGGTCGAGATGGTCAAGTTTGCCAAGCCGGAGGAATCCGACGAGGAGCTCGAGAGCATGACCGCCGAGGCCGAGTACCTGCTGCAGCAGCTGGGCCTGCCGTATCGCGTGATTAGCCTGTGCACCGGCGACCTGGGCTTCTCTGCCCGTCAGACCTACGACATCGAGGTCTGGCTGCCGAGCTATAACGCCTACAAGGAGATCAGCTCCTGCTCTAACTGCGGCGATTTCCAGGCCCGTCGCGCCAACATCAAATATCGCGACCCCGAGAACTTCAAGGGCTCGCGCTACCTGCACACCCTCAACGGTTCCGGCCTGCCGGCTGGCCGCACCATGGCCGCCATTCTGGAGAACTACCAGAACGCCGACGGCACCATCACGGTCCCCGAGGTTCTTCGTCCTTACATGGGCGGCCTCGAGAAGATCGAGCCGGTTGCGTAGGTTGCCTGCATAAGCGATTTGCAAGGGCGCTCCTTTCTGGGGCGCCCTTTTTGTGTGCGGAGCTTTACCATATCGCGCGGACAGCTCAATAGAAAACACACGAACAAACGTTCTGTATACAGGCATCCACCTGCTATTCTTTTGTTAAATAGAAGCGAGAGGAAGGGGATGCGATGGAGCTGTTTGATGATCGGGTGGTTTTGTTTGAGAGCGACGAGGGCGGGGAGTACCTGCTTGTAACGTGTGAGCCGTCTGGCATGGGCGGCCTGGTGGTTCGGCAGACGAGTGAGGGTCCGTTGACACAATGGTGCTTTGAGGAGTCGCCGCATGTGGTCGAGACGTTTGTGGCGCACGAGGGGCTTGTGGCGCTGGAGCAATTCTATGGAGTTGGGACTTCCAACCAGGTCGCGCGCATGCTGAGTATCTCGTTTGCCGATTATGATTGTGCCCAGCGGGTGAGATCGCTCCTGAGGGAACTTGATGCCAAGTTCGACGTGATCGAAAAGCCAATCGATCGTACGGGGAACAGCGGTATATGCGGAGCAGCATGACAAAACTGCGTTCCACAAAAAAGTTTGAGATTGTGCTTGACTCCAATAAGCCAAAGTGGTTTTATATGTCTTGCGCTGCGGCGTTACCTCAGCTGGATAGAGGGTCTGACTACGAATCAGAACGTCATAGGTTCGAATCCTATACGCCGCACCAATTGAAATCGAAAGCCTCCGGCAACGGGGGCTTTTCTTTTACGTCGGCACTGCATGGATTCGAACCTCGGTCGAGGCGCGAGCATCTTAATCATTACTTCGTAAAATTTTTCCAAATTGTCGCTTGACCCATCGAGGGGTCACGTGCATAATAATCCGTGCGTTGCGGCGTTACCTCAGCTGGATAGAGGGTCTGACTACGAATCAGAACGTCATAGGTTCGAATCCTATACGCCGCACCAATTGAGTTTTAAGCCTCCGGAAACGGGGGCTTTTCCTTTACGGGGGCATTGCGGAGATTCGAACCTCGTTCGAGGCGCGAGCGTCAAGAAAACGCGGAGCGTTTTTAGCGAGCGGGCGAGTCCGCCGGCAGGCGGGCGAAGCCGGTGCGGATCCGCGCAGCGGATGCGCGGAATCCTATACGCCGCACCAATTGAATTATAAAGCCTCCGGTAACGGAGGCTTTTCTTATATCGCGATGCGTCGAAGATCGCATCAAGTGGTCAAAAATGAGTAAAAATCAAATTCAATAACTTTTTTTGAAAAACACTTGACCTTTATTCAGTCGATGTGCATAATACTTAACAAGTCGCGGCGTTACCTCAGCTGGATAGAGGGTCTGACTACGAATCAGAACGTCATAGGTTCGAATCCTATACGCCGCACCATTTGAGATCGAAGCTCCCGGCAACGGGGGCTTTTCTTTTACGTAAGCACCGCATGGATTCGAACCTCGGTCGAGGCGCGGGCGTAAAGAAAGCGCGGAGCGTTTTTAGCCCGCGGGCGAGCGCGCCGGCAGGCGGGCGAAGCCGGTGCGGATCCGCGCAGCGGATGCGCGGAATCCTATACGCCGCACCAATTGAACTTGAAGCCTCCGGCAACGGGGGCTTTTCTTTTATGCCGCCGCTGCATGGATTCGAACCTCGGTCGAGGCGCAGGCGTAAAGCGGACTATTTCCTGTCGACTCGTGTAAGATTTCGAGTAGGTGTCGCGGCCCATCCGTGACCACTCCTTCTTCAAGCGACCGATCAGGGTGATACTTCGTGGCAGAGCGTCCGACATACAAGCTCAGGTTTCTCGATCCCAAGAAGCGCTTTCCGGCGATGCCCGAGCAGCCTGCGGGGCGCTCATATGGCGTGGTCTGGAAACTCTTTGGCGAGGACCAGCATGAATCTTGTTATGTCGTCGAATTCGTTGGCAAAAGCCATGTGTCGCTTTTGGGCTACGTAAGCGTTTCGGGTGAGGTGTACAAGGTGGACCGCCCCGTTAGCGAGGCTCCGCTGCCCAACGATCCCGACATGGAGCTGGTCCTTGACGAGTCGGATTCCAGTATTGGTGAGATTATGGTAAGGGAAGCCAACGGTGCAATGCGTACGTGCGCGCGAACCGTCGGCTCTCCCGAAGGCCCCATGCGCGAGCAGTCCGATCACGATACATGGAATTCGGCCCGCTCCCTTCCTTACGGCGAGTTCATGGCATCGATGTTCCTGCGCTACGTGATATTTGCCAACTCCGAAAGCGCTGTTGCGAACACGGCGGACGCCGACGGTCTCGATGCGGACATGCAAAACGTTGTCGACAAGATCAAGCTCGTAAAGTTGCCCGAGCCGGTCGAGGTGTTTTTGGGCTTTAACACGGCACCGCTACCTGACGCTATCGAGACGTTGCTCTACCGCGTTGACCATGCCGAGAATCCGAGCGGTATCGAGCGTTATGCCGCCGCCCTTATGAGCGAGGTCGACTTGCCCCGTCTGCGCACCATTGCCGCCAAGTCCGAAATGAGCCTAGCGCGCATCGACCGGTCGAAGCTGTTCTATCTCAATTTTGATCGTAGCCTGCTGGACCAGGGCGAGATTGACATGCTGCTTGCCATCGAGTGCCGTCTCAACCGCCTCTCCGGCATCCTCGAGCGCATCGGGGCCGGATTGGCCCCTGTGGCATCCTCGCCGAGCCTTGAGGGCTGCGCGCTCTTTGATGCGTGGCATATCGCCAAGACGACCAACGATGTTCCCCGACTGCTCGATACGGCCTCGAGCGATAACCCGTGGGGCAAACCGGGTACGGTGGCTTGCCAGCCGGGCGGTGAGTGGGATGTGCGTACCCGCTTCGCGCGTATTGTCGAGGCGCTCAACGTGGTCACGCGGCTCGACTATACCTATCGGGCAAACGTTGCCGAGGGGATTATGCTCGTTCGGTTTGGGCACTCTGTCGTGAATGCCATGCCGCAACGTGAATACGACGCTCAAGATGACGCCTGGCGCGAGCTGGAAGAGGACACGCGTGCGATCTGGGCCGCGGAGCACGATGCGCGCGTGGCACTCACGCTTGCGGCAGCGTGTTTTGCCGCGGGCACCTGCATCACGCGCTGCTATGTGCAGATTGCTGCTCCCGACAGTGAGCAGGGCGAGCGCGTTGTCGCAACGTATTTCTTTGGGCGCGCGGCCTATCTGGCCGATTGCGTGCCTGTCGCCAAGGATCTTGAGAGCATGGACATGGACGATATGCCGTGCAAGCGTGTGCTTGAGGCGTATGAGTCAACCGCTCCGGAGACGATTGAGCCTGCGGAGGTTCATGCTCGTCCGCGTGATGACCATCGCACACTGCCGCCGGCGCTGCGCGATCTGCTGCTCGCCGATAAGGCTGACGAGTTGGAGGTCATGGAAGAGGACGATGACCCATACGTGGCCCGTGTTGTTGAATTGCGCGAGCAGGCAAAAGTCGACCGTACAGGTGCTTTTGAAGGCTTTTCCCGTCTTGTCGAGGAGTTGGAGGCTAAGTGCGCCGTCGCCGAGCTTTTGGCGACAGGTCCGGTTCAAACGCAGTTTTGCGATAACCAGCTGGTGCGCATGGTGCTACCGGTGTTGGAAGAAGACCGCTCTGTGCGAATCCTTCGTGCGCCCGATGCGCTGTACTTTGCCCAGCACGAGATCTGCAGCTTTTACGCCGAGCAAGAGGACTTTGAACGAGCGCTGCCCGAGGTGCGCCATCTTTACGATCTGGCGCGCTCGTCCATGCAATCGCACTTTGCGCTCATCAACGTGCTTGCGCGTCTGGAGCGCTTTGACGAGATTATCGAGGTGGCGCGCCACGGCCTACGTATTGCCAGCGATCGTTCTGCAATCGGCTACCTGTTCTATCGCTTGGCGTTTGCCTATTGGAATTGCGATCAGCTCGACCTGGCGCTGGCTTGTTACCGTCTCGTGCCGCGCGGCGAGGAGTCGGGCAGTAGCGCGCTGGAAGAAATGCAGGGCCTTATGAACGAGATGGGCGTTAGCGAGCCTCCGACGTTCGAGGAAGCGGTCGAGACTATCCGCAAGGCTGGACTTGAGTTGCCGCCAGTGTCCGCCGTGACGAATCAGCTGGCAGATGCCGCTGTGCAACTGGTCGACAACGGCTTCTTTTTCCTGGCACGCGGTTGCATCTTCCAAATGTGGCGCACCATGGGCAACGACGAGCTCGGCTCCCTCAACCGCTCGCTGGGGTAGGGGCGAAAACTGCAAGGAGGAAAGGCCGCTAGGCAATTAGAAAATTCCCTCTTGCTCAACTTCGGCTGTTTGGTTACTATAGAACGGCTGTTACGGAGAGCTGACCGAGAGGCCGAAGGTGCTCGCCTGCTAAGCGAGTATGCCCCAAAAGGGCATCTGGGGTTCGAATCCCCAGCTCTCCGCCAGTTTAACTTTAAAGAAGGGTCCCATTGGGGGCCCTTTTTATTATCGAGAAAGGGCGCGGGGGATTCGAACCCGAGAGGGCGCGGGCGTTAAGCAAACGCGAAAGGCGTTTGTAGCCCGTGGGCGAAAAGCCGCCAGGCTTTGAAGCCGGAGGGCATGCGTAGCATGCCCGGACATCCCCAGCTCTCCGCCAGTTTAACTTTAAAGAAGGGTCCCATCGGGGGCCCTTTTTTAGTTGAACCACGTTAGCTGGGGATTCGAACCCTCAAAAAATGAGGCGCCCCGTTGGACGCCTCATTTGGTTCGATGTGATATCGCTCCGGCCCTACATCTCGGGCGCCTTGGCGACGGTCTCGCTTTCTGCCGTGAGTGGGCGGTTGTCGATGCGGCGGCCCAGGCGGTCGAGCTTCACAAGGAGCCACTCAATGGGATTCGGCCCTGCGCCTTCCTCGTCGGCAACCAGGTCCATAACGGCGATTTTGGTGCCGTCCTGCTTGAGAGTAACACTGCCCACCTTGTCGCCCACATGCACCGTGCCCGAAAGATCGTCGTAGCTAACCTTTTCGGTCACCTCGCCGGCAAGGGAAAACACGGTCGCTTGCGCCGTAGGATCGGCGAGTGTGGCGTCGATCGTCTTATCCGTCCAGTCGGTTTGGCCAATGCGCGCCATAAGCGGGTTGCCGTTGGCGGTCTTTTCCTGCGTGTTGGCGATTGCGACCGTCACCTTGTGGCCGTAGTACCAGTTGGCAAGGGTGGCGGTATCGGTAAAGCGCTGATCGGTGGTGGTGGAGTTCAAAACGACGGTGTAGATCTCGTCGTCATCGCGGTTGTAGTCACCCGTAAAGCAATAGACTGCATCGTCGGTGGTGCAAGTCTTGCCACCGATGTTGCCATCTTGGCCCAGCAAATAGTTATGCGTGTCCATGGAATGCGAATGGTCGGTGCCGTCGGCGCCCGTGACCTCGATCCAGGAATCCTCGCTCGCTACGACCTTGCGGATCGTGTCGTTTTTCATGGCCTCCTGCATCATCAGCGCTACGTCGTGTGCGGTTGAGTGCATATCGCCAGCCCACTCATCAAAGTCCAGACCATGCGGGTTTTCAAAAAGCGTACCGGTGCAGCCGAGCTTCTTAGCGCGCTCGTTCATGGCCTTCACAAATGTGGCCTCGGCGTCTTTGGTCTTAGGGTCGATCTTCTTGCCCACATATTCGGCGAGCACGATGGCGGCGTCGTTGCCCGAGGGAATCATCAGGCCGCGCAGTGCCTGCTCCACGGTAAGCTCGTCGCCTTCGAGCAAACCGGCGGTCGAATTACCCACGGTGGCTGCGGCGTTGCTCACCGTGACCTTCTCGTCCATCTTGCAATTCTCGACGGTTAGGATTGCGGTCATGACCTTGGTGATCGAGGCGATCTTGACCTGCTCATCGGCGCCGCGGGCATAGTAGACGGTGCCGTCTTTGCCCATGACGAGGGCATTGGTCGCATCGATATCGGGCAGGTTTTCGGCCGTGATGCCGCGCGCATCGGCGGTTTTGCCGCAAACATTGTCGGTCGTGAGCACTTGGACGCCGGCGACGGTGGGCACGCCAGCGGCAAGGGCGATAGCGCAGACAAAGCCGGCGGCAAGCTGGGCTGAGCGCTTTGCAAAAGAGGTGAGGGGCTTCACGGATTTCGCTTTCGGCGGGATGGTCTCTTCTGGAACTAGAGTATATCATTTGCCGGCGTCGGCGATCATCGCGTGCGTGCGTGGCCCACATCCGCGCTCGAACGGGCACAAGGGTGCTTAAGGCCGACTTAATCACCCACGCTTGTTGTGTGTGGCGTGCGTCGCCTCAGGCATAATGGAGCGCGAGAGGAGCACGCATGAACGAGCGCATACTGGTAGTTGATGACGAAAAGGCCATCGCCGACTTGGTTGGCATCTACCTTACAAAAGAGGGCTTTGATGTCCAGATTGCCTATAGCGGGGCCGATGCTGCCAAGGCGATTTTGGAGCAGGAGTTCGATTTGGCGCTGCTAGATGTCATGCTGCCCGATATCGATGGGTTTGAGCTGCTGCGTACGATCCGTTCCAGCCATACCTATCCCGTGATCATGCTGACGGCGCGCGATGCCCAGCAAGACAAGATCGGGGGCCTTTCGCTTGGCGCGGACGATTACGTGGTTAAGCCGTTCCGTCCGCTGGAGCTCATCGCGCGCGTGCACGCTCAGCTTCGCCGCTACACCAGCTACGGTAGCCGTGCACAGGCGGCCGAGTCGCCGACCATTCAGCTCGACGGCTTGGAGATCAACCGCGATGCTCGTTCCGTGACAGTGGACGGTTCACCGGTTCGCCTCACGCCCACCGAGTATTCAATCTTGCTGTATCTGGTCGAGCATCGCGGCAGCGTGGTGGCCGTGGAGGACCTGTTCCGCGCGGTGTGGAGCGAGGATTTTATGCCCGGCTCCAACAATACGGTGATGGTGCACATTCGCCACTTGCGCGAAAAAATCGGCGACGACGCACAAAAGCCACGCTTTATCAAAAACGTCTGGGGCGTCGGCTACATCATCGAATAGCTCCTTAGATGGTGGGGAAGTGGATATGACAAAAGACGATAGGCAGGCATTCGAGGTACCCGATCGGCTCTTTGAATACGTGAGGTCGGTCGTCGACAACCGCGCGCTTGCAACGGTGCTGCTCTTTTTGCTGAGCCTGCTGCTGATTGGCATCGACAACATCGCCGGAATCTTGACGGTGCTGCTTGCCGGCTTTTTGCTGATCGATCGATTTGAGATCGTGCGCCGCTGCATGGTGATTGGCGGCGCCGCGTGGGCCATGACGTTGGCGATTGGCGCCATGGCGCTCGGCGGCATCGAAGGGCCGGTGCTGTTCGATGCCGGCTTTGTATTCAACATGCTTGGCTTTGTGCTGGCGCTTGCCGCGTGCGTGCTGTTCTTGTGTGGCCGCGCCCTGTACTACCAGGGCTACGAACAGGGCGAGCAGCATGCCGATTGTGTGCTGGCCGCTCGTATTCAAGATCGCCTGATCGATCACCCCGACACCTGGGACAACATCGACGGCGACTTCTTGGAGGTCGAGGGCGCCCTTAACCGCGTGCGTGACCGTGAGCGCAAGGTGCAACAGGCCTTGCGTGACGAGTCGCATCGCAAGGACGATCTGGTCACGTACTTGGCACATGACCTACGCACCCCGCTTGCCAGTGTGGTGGGCTATCTTTCGCTGCTGCAAGAGGCTCCTGAGCTGCCGGTTGAGCAACGTGCGCACTTTACGGGCGTGGCTCTCGACAAGGCGCACCGGCTCGATGCACTCATCGAAGAGTTCTTCGATATCACACGCTTTGACTTCCACGATATCGTGCTCACGCGCGGCTATGTTGATCTGGGGTTGCTGCTGGCTCAGGTGGCTGACGAGTTCTATCCCATCCTCAACGAGCAGCATAAGGAAGCCCAAGTTGATATCCACGAGGACCTGACGGTGCTCGTGGATGGCGACAAGATGGCTCGCGTGTTCAACAACATCATGAAAAACGCCGTCGCCTATAGCTATGAGGGCTCGACTATCACGATTGAGGCCGGGCGCCAAGACGATGGCGGCGTGCGCGTTCGCTTTATCAATCAGGGCGATCCTATCCCTGCGGCTAAGCTCAAGGTGATCTTTGAGAAGTTCTATCGCCTGGATGCGGCGCGTGCGACCAATCGCGGTGGTGCCGGTCTGGGCCTTGCTATTGCCAAGGAGATCATCGCGGCACACGGCGGTACCGTTGCATGTGAATCGACGCCCGAACACACGATATTCACCATCGAGCTGCCCGCCGCATAGCCAGCGTGCCCTTACAAACACTTGACAATGCGCTCACGTGCATATGAGCCGCGATTTCTACTATCGATACTGCTGAATTGATATCGATGTGGAGGTATGCGGTATGACGGCTGCTGCGGCTGTGGAGCCCACGGAGCTTGAAGAACTCATGAAAGCGCAGGCCGAGGCCGCGCGCGAGCGCGAGGTTGGGGATGCGACTCGCCCCACGGCAGAGGATCTTGCCGCCTCGCCGACGCGCATCGATGTCGAGGGCCTCGACCTGTTCTATGGCGACCATCATGCGCTCAAGGACGTGAATATCAAGATCCGCGACAAGCAGATCACCTCGTTCATCGGGCCTTCGGGCTGCGGAAAGTCCACGTTGCTGCGCTGCTTTAACCGCATGAACGACGGCATCAAGGATTGCCGCATCGAGGGCAAGATTGCGCTCGATGGTCAAGATATCCTGGGCGACTACGACATCTGCCGCTTGCGCCAGCGCGTGGGCATGGTGTTCCAGCGCCCCAACCCGTTTCCCATGAGCATCTACGACAACGTCGCCTACGGTCCTCGCGGCATGGGAGTGCGCGACCGCGTCGTGCTCGACGAGCTGGTCGAGGATTCCCTTCGTCGCGCTGCGCTATGGGATGAGGTCAAGGACAAGCTCAAAGAGTCGGGTCTGGGTCTTTCGGGCGGCCAGCAGCAGCGTCTGTGCATCGCCCGCGCACTTGCCGTGCAGCCCGACATTCTGCTGATGGACGAGCCGACCTCGGCACTCGACCCTGTGTCGACGCTGGTGGTGGAGCAGCTGGCCTGCGAGCTCAAAGAGACCTGCACGCTCGTGGTCGTTACGCACAATATGCAGCAGGCGGCGCGTATCTCCGATTCGGTCGCATTCTTTTTGCTGGGTGAGCTGGTGGAGCACGCGCCCACCGCGCAACTCTTCAAGAATCCGACCGATCCGCGCACGGCGGATTATTTGACGGGGCGTTTTGGCTGATACCATCTAGTAAAGGTACCTTTAGGGTTAAGATGCGGTCATGCCGGCCGCAAAGGGGTTCAACATGATCTATTACGTCGAGGACGATGACAACATCAGGGATTTGACGGTCTATGC
>RPYR01000026.1 GCA_008671285.1 Collinsella aerofaciens
ATCTGTTTCGCACGTTCGTCCATGCAGCCGAGTTTGAAATGGAGCCGAACATAAACGTAAACTATAGTTTACGTTTTGCCGAATACACAGGAGTTTTCTATGTCGGGTTCTTCGGTCCGCATGTACCGAGCCACGCTTCGCACAAACAGCGCACCGCCCAAGCTCGTCGTCGTTGAAACTGAATGCCTTTCACCCGATGAGCGCACAGCATTTGCATTGCTATCAAGTCGCGTCGCCGCCGTTCTGATCCCTTACCCGGCGCAAGGTGAACTTGCCATCCAATGCCAAGCGCACAGCTGCTCGCTCAATCAGGCTGCCGTAATCGCAACCAGCCAACGCGGCCTGCCGCTCCTTTTAGAAGCCGGTATCGCACTCGCCCTTCGCGGCGCCGGATACGAAAACGAGACCGCCGCCGACATGGTCTTTAAACCACGATCGAGCGGCGGCCTCGCAGCAGCCATTGAATATGCGTGCAGGCTCGTTGCCTAAAAGGACAAGCTAGAAACCAAAGCCAAAGCCCGTTCCAGTAATCGCCGAGTACATAAAGTAAACGTTGATCACGTTGAGGAACACACCCGTGATGCAACCGTTGCGCAGGTAGCGCTCGCACACGATGCGCGCCATGGCGGCAGAGTCCTCATTGTTCTTGGCCTGGCGTCCCGCCGTAAAGTACGTCGCCACGCTCAGCAGCAGGTTGAGCACCGGAAGCGCCAGCAGCTCGTAGCTCTTACCCCAGCGCGTCACCTCGCCGGCTGCGTTAAACTTCGTTGCCACCTCGGGGCCAATGTTGGGGATAACACACGCTGCAACCACCAGCGGAATCACCGCAAGCACCAGCAGTGCGATGCCCATGTAGCCGGCTTTTTTGCCATATTTGAACATATGCGTCGTCCTTACACGTTAAAGCGGAAGTGCACGACGTCGCCATCGGCCATGACATAGTCCTTGCCCTCAATACGCAACTTGCCGGCGGCCTTGGCGCCCTGCTCGCCGCCGAGCTCGATGTAGTCGTCGTAGCCAATGACCTCGGCCTTAATAAAGCCGCGCTCAAAGTCGGTGTGGATGACGCCGGCAGCCTGCGGGGCAGTCGCGCCTTGGCGAACCGTCCAGGCCTTGACCTCCATCTCGCCAGCCGTAAAGAACGACTGCAGGCCGAGCAGCTTGTAGGCGGCCTGCGCGAGCACGTCCAGGCCGGGCTGTTCCAGGCCCAGGCTCTCCAGGTAGTCGGCCGCATCCTCGGGATCGAGCTCGGAAAGCTCAGCCTCGATCTTGGCGCAGATGGGCAGCGGCTTGACACCATCGATGGGCGCCAGATCGTCGTTGAGCATATCCTCGTCCACGTTGGCCACATACAGGATGGGCTTCATAGTGAGCAGGAACAGGCCCTTGGCGGCGGCACGCTCCTCGTCGGTCATCTCCATGGATGCGGCGCGCTTGCCCTCGTTGAGCCAGGCAAGCAGGCGCTTGGCCACCTCGAACTTGGGCATGAGCTCCTTGTCGCGCTTGGCCTCCTTCTCGAGCTTGGGCAGCTGCTTCTCGAGCGTGCCCATGTCGGCCAGGATAAGCTCGGTCATGATGGTGTCGGCATCGCCGGCAGGATCGACGAACTCGCCCGTGCGGCCCACCTCACGCATGACGTTGGGGTCCTTAAAGTAGCGCACGACCTCGCAGATGGCATCGGTCTCGCGGATGTTTGCCAAGAACTGGTTGCCCAGGCCCTCGCCCTCGTTGGCACCCTTCACCAGGCCCGCGATGTCGACAAACTCGACCGTAGCCGGCACAATGCGGCCCGGGTTGACGATGTCGGCAAGCTTTTGCAGGCGGCTATCGGGCACGTCGACGATACCCACGTTGGGGTCGATCGTGGCGAACGGGTAGTTGGCGGCAAGGCCGGTCTTTTTGGTAAGCGCGGTGAACAGCGTCGACTTGCCCACGTTGGGCAGGCCCACGATACCGATGGAAAGGGACACGACAGCTCCTTTTGGTACAGGTACTTCAAACTGTATAAGTATAGCGCCGCCGCAGCATCCGGGCGAATCCGGACACCGCGGCGGCGCAAATGAAGCAGAGATGCGTGAGAGTTCGAGACAGTAGTCCTTACTTAAGCTCAGGCCAGAAATCCTTGTTGGCCTCGATGAGCTCGTCCAGGATCTGCTTAGCAACGCTTGCCGAAGGAATGGTCTTGGAGAGCGTGAGCGCCTGCCAGAGCTTCTGGTAGCTGCCCTCGACCCAAGCCTGGACAACGAGCTTCTCGACGGAAACCTGCTGCTCCATCAGGCCCTTCTGGAACTGCGGGATCGGGCCCTGGCAGATCTTCTCAAAGCCGTTGGAGCCAACGATGCAAGGCACCTCGACCATGGCCGTCGGGTCGAAGTTGGGCACAGCGCCATCGTTGGGGACAATCAGCAGGAAGCGCTCGAGCGTGTTCTCGGCCAGCGCGCAGGCAAGGTCGACGATGTAGTTGGCGTGTACGTCGGGCTCACAGCCGCCGTCCTTGGCAGTACCCTTGGCGATGATGTCGCGGCAAGCGCCAAAGACCTTCTTCTCGCGGCCGTCCATAACCTCATTGGCGCGAGTGTAGTTGGGGTCAGACGTCTCGACGACATAGTCCGGGTACAGGTAATACTTGAGGTAGGTATTGGGAATCGTCTCGGGATCGACAGCATAGACATCCTTGGCCTTGCCGAAGGTGTGAATCCAGCTCTCCTCGACGTGCTGCTCCTTACCGGCCTCGTGCTCAATGCCGTCCAAGTAGCCGTTCTTTGCCATGTGCTCCTTGATCTGCGGCATGAGGTCGTTACCCTCCTTGTCGTAGATCTTGCTCCACCAACCAAAGTGGTTGAGGCCGTAGTAGCTATACTGCAGCTCGCGACGATCCTTGATGCCGCACATACGGCTCATCTTATCCATGAGGTCGATCGGCATGTCGCAGATGTTGATGATGCGGCTGTTGGGGCGCAGCACGCGGCAAGCCTCTGCGACGATGGCCGCGGGGTTGGAGTAGTTGAGCATCCAGGCGTTGGGGCTGTACTTCTCCATGTAGTCCAGGATCTCGATGACACCGCCGATGGAGCGCATGCCGTAGGCGATACCGCCGGCACCGCAGGTCTCCTGACCAACGCAGCCGTACTTGAGGGGGATCTTCTCGTCGAGCTCGCGCATAGCGTAGAGACCCACGCGGATGTGAGCAAGGACGAAGTCGGTCCCGGTGAATGCAGTTTCGGGGTCGGTGGTGTAGTTGAACTCAACCTCGGGGGCGTTCTCGTGGAAGTAGATCTCGCACGCCTTGGCAACGATCTCCTGGCGCTCGGCGTTGTTGTCATAGAAGGTCACCTTGTTGACCGGGAAGCGGTCGCGCTCCTCGAGCAGCATCAGAGCGATGCCCGGGGTGAAGGTAGAGCCACCGCCGGCAATGGTCACGGCATAGTTTTTCTTGGACATGATGTCCTCCTCATTCTGGCCGCTTGCTCAATCCATCCCCGTACGCGGCCTGCACGGTTTGGAA
>RPYR01000185.1 GCA_008671285.1 Collinsella aerofaciens
CACTTAGAGTGTCCGGACATAAGTGTCTCCTATCGGTTTCGACATAAAGCCCAGCGTGGATGCTCGGGCAATATAAACAAACGTCGTTATGATATACCTACCGGCCTGCAAGATAAACCCCAAAATGAAGGCGTCGTGATGATGCAGCCCCTTGGCACAAAGCAGCCTGACCCCAATGCACCAATCTTTGGTTAGGTCCACAGAAGGTCGCTGCGGGTGATCGTGGCACCGATGGCAAAAGGCATGCATGCAATGACTGGGTACAGGTAGCGCATGTAGGTCGATCCGTTACATGGACCGATCAGGCACACGGCGAGCACACCCAGCAGCGGTATCCAGATGGCCAGCGCACGCCACGAATGGCGGCGCAACAGGTAGACCACCACGGCGATCATGATCCACACGTAGGTGGCCGAGCTCATGGTGAGCGAGATAAACGGAATGCGCTGGACCGCCACGCGGTACAGGTTAATCAGGTGGTCGCACCAGCGCACGACCTTGCTATCGACCGGATGGAAGTCAAAGTACTTGAGGTTATCGGGCTTAGCCATGATCTCGGCACTGCGTGCCGTGCTGTAGACCCATGCATCGCGCGCGCTCGGATAAAAATAACCATAGTAGTTATTGATAAGCGCCGAGATATAGCACTCGGGATCCTTCTTAAACATCTGGGCCCATACCTCAAAATAGGCATCGATATCCTCCTGCGAGGCGTACTCGTTAAAGCAATTCTTGACGGCATCGGACTTGTCGGGGTTGTAGCGGCGACCCAGGTTCTCGTACTTGAGCACGCGGTCGATCACGGCACGCTCCTCATCGGTCACCAAGCCGTCGCAAGGAGCCTCCACGATGGTGCCGTCCTCCTTAACCGCGGGGTTGACGCCCGAGTTGAGGCCGTCGTGCTTTTGGACGAAACGAGCCGTCTGCTGGAACGGAATCGAGAGGATTTCGCGCTTGGAACCAGGCGTGATATCGTGCGCCGGCATAAAGACCTTGGTGAAGTACATATTAGAGGCAAGGCAGAGCGCGAGCACCGCGAGAATGCCAACCCAGCGGAAACGCGGGATGGCGCCCGAAGGCGCAGCACCAGTCTGCTTGGCTGCACGACGAGCCACATGCACGTCCCATGCGCAAAACGCCGCCGCGATTACGCATGCCGCTAGGGGAAACACCAGGCCGCCGTTGCGCAGAAACGTGGAACCCATGGCGCCCAGAGCGAGCAGCAGCCAGTCGTGGCGAGCAAAGAGCACGGGGGCTTTCTCGCCCGCTCGCTCGACATTGGCATCACGACGGGGCAAGCCACATGCCACGAGCTTGACGGTCTGTACCAGCAGCACCAAGAACGCGTCGGCAAAGAGCACATCTTTGGTGAGCAACGCCGCGTAGTTAGAAAACATCGGCATAAACGCGAAGAACAGCAGGATCGCACCGCGAACCGGCAGGCTCACGCCCAGTTTGCGCAGCGACGAAATGGAATAGGCCATGCAGGCGGCCGTGATGACGAACTGAGCACAGGTGTAGATGGCAAGACCTGCGTTGGCGCTGTTGAACAGCGAAAGCCCCAGCTGAACGCACGAGCCGATAATGGCCGTGTGCACTACGGGATGATGCCCGTTGAGCAGCACGTTGGGGTTGAGTAGGCGCAGGTAGTCGCTCGTGCCGTTGGGATAGTTGAACCACTGGCGAATCTGCGCGCCCGTATCTCCCATAAAAAGGCCAGGCAGCGAAGCGATGAGCGTGGGCGCCCAGGCGATCATAAGCACCAGGAAGGGCCCGGCAAAAGGATGGACCGAGAGCACGGCGTGAGCCACACGCCATACGCGGCCAAAGTGCGCTTCCGAAAACGGAATGCGCCGAGAGCTCAGCCAATCTAGACACTCAAAGGCAAGGTAGAAGGCAACGATCGCTAGGAGCATCCAGCCCGCGCCGCCAATCCAGGCGCAGATGATGCGGGCTTTGTCGCCAAGGACAATCTCGGCCGAGTCGGTGAGATCGTAGCTGCGGCCGAACACCATGCAGATGGCGAAGAACAGCGACGGCAGAATGATCGATGGACGCCAGGTGTCGCCACGGCCAAAGAACACGTAGCGAAACGGCAGAGTGAGCAGGCAGGCAAGCGCAAGCAGCATGACCGCGTCGGTATGGCCGGCAAACGAGAGGAGCACCTCGTAGCACACGTACAGCATGCCCGAGGCGTTGGGGTCAATCGCCAAGACTGCGTTGCTCGACACCGGGGAGGGATCGATGGAAAACGCCGTGGTCGCCAACAGCGCGAGCAAAAATGCGATGAGCGTCTGCTTGGCGGGGTAGCGCTTAAACCAGACGATGCGGGCAGCGTCGCGCGCAGCCGTTGTGGAGAGGTCGGAATCCTTCACAGTCCAAAGAGCCTTTCTAGAAACCTGCCAAAAAGGGACAGGTTTATTTTGGCAGGTTTTATCTGGGGAAACGTTACGGATCTGTCATCGTTGCCCAGCGAACCACCACAAAGGCGCCTGTCCCCTTTGTGGTGGTTTTGGTGGCTAGGCGTCCAGGTAGACGCGCTGGGGTTGGTTGCGGCGACGAGCAAAGATGATGAGCGCCAGGCCCGCGATTACGAGCGGCAGGCTCAGCAGCTGACCCATGGTGATGACGCCGCCCAGCAGATAGCCCAGCTGCGCATCGGGCACACGCACAAACTCAATCAAAAAGCGAACGATGCCGTAACCCATCACAAACACGCCCATAAACGTGCCTTGGGGCAGTAGCGGCTTTTTGCGGCTGAGCACCTGCAGAATGCAAAAGAGCACAATACCCTCGAGGAATGCCTCATAAAGCTGGGAGGGGTGACGCGGCATATCGCCCGCGGTGCCACCGAAGACCACGCCCCAGGGCAGATCGGTCGGCTTGCCCCACAGCTCGCCGTTGACAAAGTTGGCGCAGCGTCCCAGACATAAGGCCAGCGGAGCACCGATAACGGCAAGGTCGGCGATGGTCCAGGCGTCGAGCTTGTACATGCGGCACACGAGCACGCCGCCGATGATGCCGCCCACCAGGCCGCCATGGAAGCTCATGCCGCCCTCGTTGGTGGCAAAGATCTCGAGCGGGTGCGCCCAGTAGTAGCCATCACCGTAAAAGACGACGTAGAACAGGCGCGCACCGATAATGAGGCCAAAGACCACGCCGACCACGACACTCGTCAGGTCGTCAATCGTGATGTTAAAGCCCCAGCGACGCTGCGTGCGGTACATGACGACCGCCGTGAGCAGGGCGCCGACCACGTAGGCTAGGCCGTACCAGTAGATGGTGATGGGGCCCGCCGAGATCGCGACGGGATCAAGCATATGGTAGAAGTCGTTGAGCATGTCGACCCTCCTACTCCCTACATACAAATGCGGCCGCGGGCCTTGCGCTCGCAGCCGCATATTTGGGCGTAACGTCTATGCGGAGTATGCCGTCCGCAGCTTTCGCAGCTTAGAACGGCGCGTACTCGTCGTACAGGTCCTCGGCCTCGCCGGAGGCATTGACCTGCTCAACTCGGGTAACGCCGGGCACATGCTCCTTCAGGATGCGCTCAATACCCATGGACAGGGTCAGCGAGCTCATGGGGCAGCCGGCGCAAGCGCCCTGCAGCTCCAGTTTGACGACGCCCTCGTCGTCAACGCCCACATACTCCATATCGCCGCCATCGGCCTGCAGGTTGGGGCGAATCTCTTCAAGAACCTTCTTAAGCAGCTCTTCGTTAACAGCCACAGGGGCTCCTTTCTCACAATTACGCGGGCGCGCCCGCGGACAGAAGCTATGTTACTACAGCCGTGTACCCGCTCACGAGCCGTCCATGCGCGCAGACGCGACTTTCACGAGTAGTCAATTTGGGACGGGGCTCTTTTGGCTGCCTTTTGTTGCCAGCTGGCGTTGCCACGCGCTACTGCTGAGCCCGCCCCTCGGTGCCGATGTGAACATCGACGATAACCTGGCGGTAGCTGATGCCACAGGAGTCGAGGATGCGGCGGCTGATACGGCCGTCATCGGTGTCGGCATACTTGTTGTCCAGGTAGACGACCTCGCCCACGCCCACCTGCGCCAGGATCTTGGCGCAGTCGTGGCACGGGAACAGCGTGACGTAGACCGTGGAACCCTCAAGGTCTTTGAGCGAGCCGCGGTAGTTGAGCACGGCGTTTGCCTCGGCATGCACCACGTAGTTGTGCTTGTCCTGCAACGGGTCATCGCTCGTGCCCCACGGGAAAAAGTCATCGTTGAGTGCCGAGGGCGGACCGGTGTAGCCCACCGAAAGGATGCGGTGGTTGGTGTTGGCGATGCACGCGCCCACCTGCGTGTTGGGGTCCTTACTGCGGCGCTGCGCGGCGATGGCCACGCTCATAAAGAACTCATCCCAGCTAATAACGTCGCGGCGCTTGCCCGACGCAGTTTGATGAAGATCGTCCGACATGCCAGACACCTCCGAAATCGCAATAGTTTGACCCATTGTAGCAGGTGAAAGGTAGGGGCGCTTATCCCACCGCCCCATCGCTACGCGCGGCGGGGCTTTTGGTTGATGTGGTAGAGCTCGGCGAGGCCCCGCAGCGTCAGCGCGTCGTCGACCGTCAGACTGTGACCGACCAGCGCCGCAAGCGCCTTGGCATCGTCGCCGGTAATGACGATGGGCACATCGCCCTCCCCCGCGGCCTTGGTCGCGCGCATCTCGGCAAGCACCATGTCGAGCATGCCGTCGATGCGGGCCACCTCGCCCAGAACCACGCCCGAGCGCATGGCCTCACGCGTGTTGCGGCCGATGACGTGTGTCGGCGCCGAGGGCTCAACCTGCGGCAGGCGCGCTGCTGCCGCCGAAAGCGAACGGGCGCCGAGGGCCAGGCCTGGCGCGATAACGCCGCCGACAAAGGTACCGTGCGCGTCGATGACCTCGATATTGGTCGTCGTGCCCAGGTCGATCACGATGCACGGCGAGCCGTAGACGGCGCGGGCCGCCACGGCGTCGGCGATGCGGTCGGGACCGATCTCGGCCGGGTCATCGTAGTGCACGGGTATGCCGGTCTTGAGGCCCGGCCCCACCGTGAGCACGCGCCCCGTGCAGGTACGGGAAAGTGCCGCCTTCCACGGGCGCTCGAGCGCCGGGACCACGCAGCTCAGCACAGCAGCCGCGGGCACAAGCGCACCCGGCATGCCCGCATCGGCCGCCAGTGCGGCCATGACCTGCACGAGACGCATGCGTGCCTCGTCTGCTGTGATGCTCGACGGCGTGGTGATCTCGCACGTCGCAAGCGGGCATTCCTGTGCCGCGGCCGAATCCTCGGCAAACAGGCCAAAGCGAATGAACGTGTTGCCCACGTCGACCGTCAATATATATGTGCACCCATTAAGCATCGTCGACGCTCCTTTCGTCTGCCCAGCAGTATATCGCCTACCTAAACCAGTCATCCCAAAATGACTAGCTTACGGCTATACTGGTGCGCGGTCGCGCGCGAGCTCACGCGGCGGCCCTTGGTAACCCGACTTCCCGCACCGTATCCGTAGCGGCGCTCCCGGGGAAGCGGATATACGCAAAGGAGTTCTATATGAGCAATCCCTCGAACCGCGCTTCGATGCGCGGGCAACTCACGCTGCGCGGCGTCGGCATCCGCGTCCTTGGCTGCGTGATCATCACGGCAAGCTCGGCCTACACCGCCCTCAAGATGGGCGCACTCCCCTGGCCGATCGTCTTCGCTGCCGTCATCTCGCTGTTCTTCCTTAAGCTCATGGGCAACGCCAGCCTCAACGAGGCCAACGTCACCCACACCATCATGTCCGCAGGCGCCATGGTCGCCGGCGGTCTGGCGTTTACCATCCCGGGCGCCTGGATGCTGGGCTATGCCGACCAGATCAGCTGGCTCGACATGTTTATCGTGGCACTCGCTGGCACCATCCTGGGCCTGTTGGCCACGGCACTCATCCACCGTCACTTTATCGTGGACGCCGCACTTGAGTTCCCCACCGGCAACGCCGCGGCTCAGACCCTGCGTGCGACCGAGGCCGGCGGCAAGACCGGCAAGCAGCTCTTTGGCTCCATGGCCATCGCCGGCATCTACAGCGTGCTGCGCGACGCCCTGGTCGTGGTGCCCAGCATGCTGTGCACGCTAAATCTCCCCTGAGTGACCTTTGCCAGCTACACCTCGCCCATGTTGCTCTCCGTCGGCTTCCTCGTGGGCTGCGCCCCCGTCGCGTTCTGGTTTGCCGGCGCGCTGCTGGGCAATTTTGGCATCATCGTCGGCGGCACCGCTGCCGGCCTGTTTGACGTTATGACGGCACAGGGCATTGTTAAGTCCCTGGGTATGGGCCTTATGATGGGCTTTGGCGTCGCCGTCGTCCTCAAAGACATCCTGCCGCAGGTCGCCGGCATCGTCCGCGGCCTCGCCGCCGACGGCTCCACCGACACCGACGAGCAGTCGCTCATCTCGGGCTCCCTTAAACTCGACGCCGGTATCATCGGCCTGGGCGCCGCCGCCATCGCCGTGATCATCGCCATCGCGCTCGACCTCGGTCCCGTCCCGGCCGTCATCGTCACGCTGTTCACCTTTGTCACCACCATCATGAGTGCGCAGAGCTGCGGCCAGACGGGTATCGACCCTATGGAGATCTTTGGCCTCATCGTCATGCTCATC
>RPYR01000116.1 GCA_008671285.1 Collinsella aerofaciens
CCTCGTATACTATCGTGAGGAGCGGATCAAGAAGTCCCTCGGGTGGCTCAGCCCGATGGAGTACCGCAGGAAGCTTGGATACGCCTAGGCGTGGTCCAAGAAATCGTCCGCACCCCCAAAAGGCCAATTCAAGAACTATCTCACCGCAACTTATTAGATTGATGCAAGGTAGTCATTGGGGACGTTCTTAAACGACTAGTCGAACAAGAACGTCCCCAATGACTACAGCAACAACCACGGCAACGCCGATGTTTTGGCGCGGACAGCGAAAACGCCCCTAAGCGAGCAAGGTGACGTGAAAGAGGAGGGCATTGACCTTCTGGTCATGCCCGACGATTGAACGTCAGATTGCCGCTTAGGGGCGTTTGCAGCGTCGAGCCGTTACGCGGTTCGTAGAACCGCGTAACTACAAAATGAGCATGGCGTCGCCAAAGCTGAAGAAGCGATAACGTTCTTCGATAGCGGCGGCGTAGGCATCCATGATCTGGTCGCGGGAGGCAAGCGCGCTCACGAGCATCATGAGCGTAGAGCGCGGCACGTGGAAGTTCGTGATCAGCGCATCGACCACGTGATAGGTCGAGCCAGGCATGAGGTAGAGCTGCGTTGTCGCGTTCTCGCGCACCACGATGTCACCGCGGCCGAGCGTGTCGGCGCCGTCCTCGCGGCCTTCAAAATAGCGCGCCGTCACGGCCGGATCGGACACCGGCACGTCCGCGTCAAAGGCGCTCTCGAGCGAGCGCACCGCGGTGGTGCCGACGGCAATCACGCGATGGCCCTCGGCCTTCGCCTTATGCACGGCGTCGACAACCTCCTGCGACACGTGGTAGCGCTCGGTGTGCATCACATGCTGCGTGGGATCGTCCTCCTCCACCAGGCGGAAGGTATCGATGCCCACCTCGAGCTCGACGGCAGCAAACTTGGCGCCCTTGGCCTCGATAGCGGCCATAAGCTCGGGGGTAAAGTGCAGACCCGCCGTGGGAGCGGCAGCCGAGTGCTCCTCCTTCATGGCTGAATCGTGCTGTTACTTCTCGGTATCGCCCTCGTAATCGGCAATGTAGGGCGGCAGCGGCACGTTGCAGGCAGCATGGATGGCCTCGTCGAGCGGGCGCGGCTCGCCGGCGGCATTGCAACCGGCCGGCTCAAAGCGCACCAGAAGGCCACCGCGGCTATCGGTGACAAAGTCGATGACCTCGGCCGTCAGCACCACGGGCGCGCCCTCGGGCGCATGGGCGCCACCGGCGCGATACTCAATCTGAGCACCGGGCTTCAGACGCTTGCCCGGCTTGACCAAGCACTCCCAAACATGGCCCAGCGGATCCACGTCCTCGCGGCGCTTGAGCAGCAGCGTCTCGACCACGCCACCCGAGCCGGCTTTGCGACCGATCAGGCGGGCCGGCATCACGCGCGTCTTGTTGATGACGAGCACATCGCCCGGCTCGATATAGTCGATGATGTCACGGAAGATGCGGTGCTCGACGGTACCGCCGTGCTCCAGCGGCGTTCCCGCCTGGGAGCCCTTGCGATCCACCACCAGCAGGCGGCAGGAGTCACGCGGCTCGGCAGGCGCCTGGGCAATCAGTTCCTCAGGAAGGTTGTAATCAAAATCATCGGTACGCATAGACACGTCGGATACTCCTTATATAGCTAAAGTCCGTTCTACATCCTAGCAGGCTGCCAGCTCAAAAGAACTACTTTTTGGACGCTTTGCGCTCGTCGCGGATGCGGGCGCGGTCCATGGCCGCCTCGACGGCCGAGAATCGGCAGCCGCAATAATTCTGCCGATACATGCCCAGCTCGCGCGAACGGCGAGTCGCCTCGGGGTAATACGGGCGAAAATCGCGAATGACCGGGATGAGCCCATGTGCCGCCGCCAAACGCTCTAACACATCATTGCAGGTTTCGAACAGCTGATACGGCGAGACGGCGAGCGTCGAGCCCACAAACTCAAACCCGCGCTCCTGGGCCACACGGCATGCCTCGGCCAGACGCAGGGCATAGCACGCGCGACAGCGACGGGACCGATCGGCGCCCAACGGGGCCACGCCGGCCTCCCAGCGATCGCGGTCCTCCCCCGCCTCGATGAGCTCAATGTCGCCGTCGGCACACCACCGGCGCAGCTCGTCCAAGCGCCGCTGCCATTCATCATGAGGCTGAATATTGGGGTTGGTCCAGCAAATCGTGGGCTCAAACCCTTCCTCGCGCAGCAGGCGAACCGGCTCCAGTGAGCACGGCGCACAGCAGGCGTGCAACAACAACGGCCTCATCAACATCCCCGTCCCAGAAAAACCATCCCAAAAAGGCTACCTTGCGAAAAAGCGCACGCCAAAGGACGTGTCCTCGCAGGCGACAATGCGGCGGTCGCGCAGGATGGTCCGCACGTAATACCAGTCGCCCACACAGCCCGACAAGTGCAGACCAGCCGCCAGGTAGCACAGCAGCGGATAGCCCGAGAGCGCAAACCCTAGGGCAAACGCCGCCGTCACAACAACCGTCGGCGCCAGGCAAACCGCCACGTACCGCCGGCGCGAATACACCACGCCCTCGGCGCAGGCATAAATCATGCAGGTTTCGAGATTTGCCCCAAAGGTCACCCGGGCACCGGCGGGCGCAAACAGCTTAAAGAACACCGCGTGCACCAGCTCGTGCACGGCAAATGACGCCGCCGAAACCGCAGCCAAGCCGACTATCCAGCCCAAGACAGCCGTCCAGCCACCCGCGTCAGCCGCATCCAGATCCGCGGGCCCACCCAGCAGCATAAACACCGGCACCAGGCACACGGCAAATGCGCCAAGCACGGCCATCCCCCACACAAAGCAGGCGTGCAGAAAATCCTCGTCCTCAAACGCATGTATGTTGGAAATCTCATTCATAGCATCTTAGGATAGCGCCCCTGCCACGTACCCGTCCGCATGTGCGATAATGTCGAACGATATGCACGAATTGACCACCGCGTCGCCAGGCCTTGCGCCCGGCCGCGCTCTCACCATATGCGAAGGAGTCCCATGGCATCCAAATACTCCATGAACGACCGTCCCAGCTGGCCTCGCCGCGCCATCGTTACCGCCGGCGAGCCCTACGGCAACAAGGGCCTTCACTTTGGCCACGTCGGTGGCGTCTTTGTCCCGGCCGACTTCTTCGCCCGCTTCCTGCGCGACCGTCTGGGCCGCGAGAACGTCATCTTCACCTCGGGCACCGACTGCTATGGCTCGCCCATCATGGAGAGCTACCGCAAGCTCAAGGAGAACGAGGGCTACGACAAGTCCATCGCCGAGTATGTCGAGTCCAATCACTCCCGCCAGGCCGCGACCCTCAACAACTACAACATCAGCTGCGATATCTATGGCGGCTCGGGCCTTGAGCCGGCGGCCCAGATTCACAACGAGGTGACCGCCGAGATTATCGAGCGTCTGCACGAACAGGGCACCATCTCCAAGCGCTCCACGCTGCAGTTCTACGACGCCAAGGCCGGCACGTTCCTCAACGGCCGCCAGGTGATCGGCCGCTGCCCCATCCAGGGCTGCAAGTCCGAGAAGGCTTATGCCGACGAGTGCGACCTGGGTCACCAGTTTGAGCCCGAGGAGCTCATCGCGCCCAAAAGCCAGCTCACCGGCGAGGTGCCCGAGCTGCGCCCGGTCGACAACCTCTACTTCGACCTGCCGGCCTACCTCGACTTTATGAAAACCTATACCGCCAAGCTCGCCCAGAACCCGCAGGTTCGCTCCGTGGTCTCCAAGACCATGGAAGAGTGGCTGCTGCCGGCCCAGCTCTACATCCAGAACAAGTTCCGCGAGGCCTTCGATGCCGTCGAGGATCAGCTTCCCGAGCACACCGTGCTGGAGCCCGAGGGCAACAAGAGCAGCTTTACCGTCACCTTCCCCAGCTGGAAGGAGCGCGACGATGCCCACGCGGTGCTCGCCAACGGCGGCGTGCGCTTCCGCAGCGGCAAGGCGCTCGTACCCTTCCGCATCACCGGCAACATCGACTGGGGCGTTCCGGTGCCCGAGGTCGATGGCGTCTCCGACGTCACCTGCTGGTGCTGGCCCGAGAGCCTGTGGGCTCCCATCAGCTATACGCGCACCGTGCTCGCACGCGATGCCAAGGCCGCCGGCGTGACCGAGGGCGTCGCCGCCCAGGATGCCGCCCTCATGGGCGAGCCCGCCGCCGATTCCACGCAGGTCCCCGCGCCCACCTACCAGCACAGCTCGCGCGACTGGCGCGACTGGTGGTGCTCGGATGACGCACAGATCTACCAGTTCATTGGCCAGGACAACATCTACTTCTATTGCATCGCGCAGACCGCCATGTGGGAGGCCCTGGGTTGGAACCTCACGCAGAGCACCGTCAGCGCCTGCTACCACCTGCTCTACATGGGCAAAAAGGCAAGCTCGTCCTCGCAGACTCCTCCCCCGCCGGCAGACGACCTGCTCAACCACTACACCTGCGAGCAGATGCGCGCGCATTGGCTGTCGCTCGGCCTGTCCGAGAAGCCGGTGAGCTTTAGCCCCAAGGCATACGACACGCGCGTGACCGGCAAGGACAAGGACGGCAACGAGGTGCGCGCCTGCGACGACAAGCGCGTTATCGACCCCGCCCTTAAGGAGAGCGCGCTGCTGACCGGCGTGTTCAACCGCCTGGCCCGCAGCTGCTTCTACGGCGTCGCCGTCAAGGAGGGCGACGAGAGTCCCTATCGCAACGGTTGCATCCCCGCCGGTGCCGCTTCTGACACCGTGGTCGAAGCCGCCCAGCAGGCAGCCCTCGCCTTTGAGCAGGCCATGTACAAGTTCGAGACGCACCGAGCGCTCGCTGTGTGCGACGACTACCTGCGCGCCGCCAACAAGCGCTGGAGCGATGCCTCCAAGGCCGCCAACAAGCTCGAGGGCGAGCCGGCCAACGCCGCCATGACGCAGGCCCTCGTCGACGCCTTTACCGAGCTGCGCGTAGCGACCGTGCTCATGCACGGCATCGTGCCGGCCGGCTGCGAGCTCATCTGCGAGTACTTCGACGTTGACCCGGTCGCCTTCTTTAGCTGGGATAACATCTTTGCCTCCACGGATGAGTTTGTGGAGAGCCTGGGCGAGAAGCCCGGCGAGCACCGCGTGAAGCCGCTGCCCCCGCGCTTCGACTTCTTCAGCAAGCACGAGAGCCAGTACTAAAGCACGCCAGCAGCGGCGTGCCCGGAAAGTAGTCAATTTGGAACGGGAAGGAAAGACGGATGTCCAAGCCGCGTCGTCGTAAGCAGAAAAAGCAGGTTAAGCCCGAGCTCAAGCTTAGGCAGTTTGCTGCCACCGAGCTTTCCGACCAGCTTGCCGCCCTTCCCTGCGCCGCCGACCTGCCGCGCTTTATGGTCGATACGGTCGCCGGCGCCTATGCCCCCGCCGATGCCGAGCTCATGATCGAGGGCTTTGGCGCCGCGGTCACACGCCCGGTCACGCTGCGCGCCAACACGCTCAAGGCGAGCGCCGAGGACATCGCTGCGGCGCTCGATGCCGCCGGCATCGCCCACTACCCCGTCGCCTGGTACCCAGACGCCTTTATCCTGCCCGAGGCCCAGGTTTCCGATCTGTGGGATCTCGACATCTACCGCGACGGCAAGATCTACCTACAGAGCCTGTCGTCCATGATGCCGCCTTTGGTGTTGGGCGCCCAGACAGGCGAGGACATCCTGGACATGTGCGCAGCCCCTGGCGGCAAGACGACGCAGATTGCCGCCCTCACCCAGGGCCAGGCGCACCTCACAGCCTGCGAGATGAGCATTCCCCGCGCCGAAAAGCTCGAGTCAAACCTCCATCGCCAGGGTGCCAAAAACGTGCCCGTCATGCGCATCGACGCACGCGAGCTCGACGAGTTCTTCCGCTTCGACCGCATCCTGCTCGACGCCCCCTGCACCGGCACGGGCACCGTCATCAGCGGCAACGAGAAAAGCCTGCGCGGCCTGACCGAGCAGCTGCTGAGCAAGTGCGCCCGCTCACAGCGCGCGCTTCTGGACCGTGCCATGGGAGCCCTCAAACCGGGCGGCACGCTCGTCTATTCCACCTGTTCGATTATGCCGCAGGAAAACGAGGACGCCCTGCAAGAGGCCCTCGACAAGCACATGGACTGCGAGCTCATCCCCCTCGACGGCACGCCGAGCGAAAGCGAAGCACGCCGCGCCCAGGAAGCCGGTGAGGAACCGCGCGTCGAGTCCAACGCTCTCACCGAGGCAATCACCGCGGGCCAGGTATCGGCCGTCACCAACGGCATGCCCGGCACGCTCACTATCCCGCCCAGCCGCGACTTTGAGGGCTTCTACATCGCCCTGGTCCGAAAACGCAGCTAGCGCACGGATTCAAAACTCAACAAGCTATTCCCGTGCGCGCTTGTCCTGCTGGTCACGGTGTTGCTTAAGTGCCTCGCGTTCCTTGCGCTCGGCCCTTTTGCCCTTAATGGCCGTAACCACAAAGTAGATGACCGCGGCGGCTACGATTGCGCCCACGCATAGGCCAATCGAGCCCAACATTGCTGTGAAATCCATACCGCGCCACCTCTCTTTTAAACGGGACTTTCAAGATAGCACCTCGATACCCGCCACCACAGCTCCTTCACGTTCGCCGGCCCTTCGGTCTAACGGATGGCACGGCGGGGAAAAATCAACTCGTCAAACGATTTAGCATTCGCTATTC
>RPYR01000085.1 GCA_008671285.1 Collinsella aerofaciens
ATCATATTGCCCTCAAGGTGCCACAGGCCGCCCGTGTTGATCTGGATGGCGGGCCTGCCGCCTTCGTTCATGGTAATGGCATAGACATCCGACGCCATGTCGACCTAGATGACGGCGCAGCGCAAGCCGGCCTTGTCGCGCAGGCGCTCGTTGGTGCCCAGAATCGTAGTGGTCTTGCCCGAGCCAGGGCTCGACAAGACGTTGATCACATAGCTGTTTGTCTCTTTATATCGCTGACGCAGCTGAGCTGCCAGGCGCGCGTTGCGCGACAGAATCGGCGATGCGATATCAATCGTTTTCTCGGCCATACTTAGCGCTCCTTACTTTGGCCCCTTTATACCCCATCACCAGATGGCTAGCGGGCTAATCGTCGGGGGTTTCGATTTCGATACTCGCGATATCGAGCTCGCGGCCGTGCAGTAGGCGCACGTTGGCACCACCACACTGGGGACAGCGACAGTGGAAGCGATCGTGGTCGAAAACCTCGCCGCAGTCCAAGCATTCACTTTGCGGATGGACCTCCTCCACGGCAAGCTCGCAGCCTCGCGTGCGCGGGTCCTCGACGCGAAATTTCTCCCATGCAAAGTCAAGCGCCTCGCGCACAACTTCGGTCATATCCCCGATACGCAGCGTTACCAAAACGGCGCGCGAGGCCCCCGCCCCACGCGCCGCGCGAATCACTGTATCGAGTATGCCGTTGACAATGCCAACCTCGTGCATACCGATTTACTCCTCGTCGTCCTCATCGTCCGAGAACAGGTCCAGACGGCTCACAAACAAGCCCTCCTTGCCCTCGCGCGCGGTAATGACCACGCGGGCGATGGCGAGCGAAATCTCGTAGAGCGAGAGCAGGGCACCATACATGAGGCCCAGCGTAACGGGCGAGCCGTCGGGCGTAATCACAGCCGAGCCCACAAGCAGGCCCACGTACACGTAGCGCCAGGCGCCGCGGAAGGCCGCGTAGGACACGATGTGGAAGACGGACAGGTAGAAGATGATGAGCGGCAGCTCAAACGCCACACCAAAGCCGATCATAAAGAGCAGCTCCATGTTGACGTAGTTCTCCAGGTCGGGCAGCGCCGTGGCGACGGCCGAGGTCTCGCCGATGAGCCACTCAAAGCCCGCAGGAATGATGATGAAATAGCAGAAGATTGCGCCCAGGAAGAACAGCACCGTCGAGGCGAGCACCGTGGGCACGACCCATTTGCGCTCGTTGGGACGCAGTGCCGGCAGGAAAAATGCCAGAATCTGCCAGATGATCATGGGCGTGCACATGACCACGGCCATCTTGATGGCCAGCGAGAAGCGCAGGCCAAAGCCGCCGAGCGTGGTAGTGATGTAGAACTTACCGTCCGGCACAAAGGAGCGGATGGGGTCTTCCAGGATATCGAGCACCACGGGCGTGGCGAAATACAGCACGATAGCGGCGGCAAAGACCGACACGACCACGATGGTCAGGCGGCGACGGAGCTCTCCCAGGTGATCGAAGAGCGGCATTCGCGCAGGTCCGATAGGCATTACTCATCGCCTCCCTTCGGGGCGTCAGCGGCAGCGGCGTCGTCCTCGGCCTCGAGCTCGCGGGCGAGCTGGTCGACGACGGCCTTGCGCTTGCGGGGACGACGGGCGTAGAGGTCAGCCGTCGTGGGCTCTGACGGCTCGGGCTCCGGCTCTGCAGCAGGCTCGGCGGCAGCGGCAGGCTCGGCGCCCTCGGCCTCGGACTCCTCAGCAGCACCCTCGCCCTCGGCGGCAGCCTCGCTCGCGGCCTTCTCGGCAGCAAGACGGGCGCGACGCTCGGCAAAGGTCTCCTTCTTGGCGGGCGCTGCCGTCTCGGCGGCATCCTTGTCCGCATCGGAATCGTCATCGACGGCAGTCTTCTTGGGCTTGACCGGTGCCGAAGCGGCCTCACTTACCGGATCGATAATCTCGGACTGAACAACGGCCGTCATCTTTTCCTGCGTCTCGCGGAACTGACGGATGGCACGGCCGATTGTGCGGCCCATCTGCGGGAGCTTATCCGGGCCAAACAGCAAAAAGCCGAAGACCACGATGATCGCGAGCTCACCCTCTCCAATACCAAACACACATACCTCCAAGGCTCGATGTGAGTCGAGCCCGCACCGCGCCATTCGGCCGGAACTCGTCTATTCATTCGGTCAAGTATAGCGCCCGGACGCCAAAACGTCCGAGCGCATCACAAACATATGCCAAACGGCACGCCCTTTTGGGGGCAAAGATTATGCAGCGGTGATCGAAATCTCCTGGTCGACACCCAACAGCTGGACCACGCGCATCACCGGGGGCTGCACATTGGTGCAGCTAAAGCGCTTGCCGTGGTCGACCGCGTGGTGCGCGGCGCCCACGAGCACGCCAATGCCCGTCGAATCGATGTAGCTCACCTGGGCAAAATCGAGCTCAACGGCCTCAGTGGGCTGCTCGAGCGCCAGGTCGATGGCATTGCGCAGGCTATCGGCGTTAGAGATATCGATCTCGCCGGTTACCTTAATGGTGTAGAGCTCTGGCGTGGGGTTGGTGGAAATACCCAAATCCATGTATACGCTCCTTTACGTATCGAAAGTGCGGATAGTACGGGAAGCCGCGCGTTAGGCGCGCTCGGCACGCGCAAGCTCGGCAGCGACAAGCTTGACGGCCAGCACCAGCACATCGAGCGCGGCCTCCAGGTCCTCGACCGTGGGATAGCTCGGCGCGATGCGGATGTTGGTGTCGCGCGGGTCCTTGCCATAAGGCCAGGTGGCACCAGCCGGCGTGAGCTTGACGCCCAGGTCGGCGCAGAGCGCGGCGACCTTCTGGGCTGAACCCTCGGGACCATCGAAGCTTACAAAGTAGCCGCCGCGGGGGTGCGTCCAGGTGGCGCAGCCCGTGTCGCCCAAGCCCTCGGTGAGCTTGCGCTCGACAGCCTCAAAGCGCGGGCGCAGGAACTCGGCATGCTTTTTCATGTGCTCCTTGACCGCCTCGATGGTGGGAAGGAAACGCACGTGGCGCAGCTGGTTGAGCTTGTCGGCGCTGATAAGGCCGGCCTTCAGGCGCTTGGAGAACTCGGCGATGACCGAGGGGCTCGCACCGATAAAGCCGATGCCGGCGCCCGGGAAGGTGATCTTGGACGTCGAGGCAAAGGCCACCACGCGGTCCTCGGTGCCCGCCGCGCGAGCGAGGTCAAAGATGTTTGCGAGCTCGTCGGTCTCGTCGTACAG
>RPYR01000144.1 GCA_008671285.1 Collinsella aerofaciens
ACTTTGCTGCGCGCTTCCGGCTTCCTCAACCATCGCGAGATTCCTCTCCTCGGTCTTTCCTATGTTCACCTGGGCTTTTTGACGGCCGCTAGCCCCGAGGAGCGCGACATTTTGCAGGTGGTGAGTGATGCCCTGTCCGGGGAGCTGCACGTGAGCCGTCGCGCCACCATCTCCGCGGATATCGTGGCCGTGCGCGAAGACGGTACGAAGGATGTCGGTCGCACCTTCGCCCTCAACGACATGGCGCTTACCCGCGGTCCGCTGTCCGATATGGTCGAGTTTGACATCACGGTGTCGGGCCACCATATCGACCGCCTGCGTGGCGACGGCGTGGTCGTGTCCACGGCGACTGGTTCTACGGGTTACGCGCTCAGCGCCGGTGGCCCCATCGTGAGCCCTGACTATACGGGCATGGTCTGCGTACCCATTGCTCCGCACACCATTCAAGCTCGCGCTTTCTTGACTTCGCCGAGTGATGTCGTCGAAATCTTTATGTCCGATGATCGCCCGAGCGTTCCGGCGATCGCTATCGATGGACAGTTTATTACCTGCGATGGCACCGTTGAGAGCGTGGCGGTGCGCCGCGGGCCCGGAGATGTGTTGCTGCTGGATTACGGCCCCGAGAGTTTCTATAACTCGGTGAGCCGCGTGTTCTACGGAGTGCGCCATGATCGATGAGCTGCAGGTTTCCAACATTGCGCTCATTCGTGAGGCGACGTTGGTTCCGAGCGCGGGTCTAACGGTTCTGACCGGAGAAACCGGCGCCGGTAAGACCGCGCTGCTCTCGGCGCTCAAGCTCATTTTGGGCGAGCGCGCGGATTCGTCGACGGTGCGCGAGGGCGAGGCGCTCGCGAGCGTCGAGGCACGGCTGTTTGACGGCCCGCACGACACGGAAGGCTTCACGGTCCAGCGCAGCCTTTCTGCCGAGGGCCGCAGCCGCGTGAAGATTGACGGCCGCATCGCCAGCGTGCGTGAGCTTTCGGAGCGCGTCGGTGTGATGATGGATCTGTGCGGCCAGCACGAGCACCAGCGCTTGCTCGATCCGGCGCATCACGTTGCGATGGTCGATGCATGGGCAGGGCGCCCGGCACTCGAGGCGCTGGATGCGTACCGCGCCTGCTTTAAAGCCTCGCGCGCTGCCGCCAAGGAGGTTCGACGTGTCGAAGAGGCCTCGCGTGCGCAGGGGAGCCGCGTCGAGGAGGCGCGCTTTGCCCTCGAGCGCATCGGCGAGGTCGATCCCAAGCCGGGTGAGTATGAGGAACTCGAGAAGCTGCTGCCGCGCTCCGAACATGCCGAGGTACTGGTTGCCACGGCTAACGATGCCCATGCATCGCTTGTCGCCGAAGGGGGAGCGCTCGATGCCGTGAACAGCGCCGTGGCAGAGCTTTCCCGAATGGCTACCGTCGATCGCAAACTCGGCGACATTGCCGATGCACTATCGGATGCCTGTATCTCCCTTGAGGATTGCGCGAACGAGCTTCGTGCCTATCGCGATGGCATCGCCTTCGACCCGCGCGAGCTCGCTCGCATGCGTGAGCGGTATTCCGACCTCAAGGGTCTGTTGCGTCAGTGGGGTCCCACTATGGACGATGTTTTTGCCATGCGCGATCGCTCGCAAGAGCTGTTGTCGCTGGTAGACGATGGTGATGAGCAGATCAAGAAGGCGCGTGAAGCGCTTGGCGCAGCAGAGCATGAACTGTTCGCCGCCGCCAAGGCGCTTAAGCGTGCACGCAATACGGCGGCTCCGCGCTTCTGCCACGAGGTGGGCCGCCAGATGGCTCGCCTGGAGATGGGCAGCGCCGAGCTCGTCTGGGAGTCGCGTGATCTTCCCCGTGCTGAGTGGACGCCCGTTGGTCCTTCGAGCTACGAGCTGCTATACCGCAGCGGTGCCGGTTTGACGCCGCGCCCCTTGCGTCGAATTGCGTCGGGCGGTGAGCTCAGCCGCGTCATGCTGGCGAGCAAGGTTGTCCTCGGTAACGCGGACGGTGTCGATACGCTGGTGTTTGACGAGGTCGATGCTGGTGTCGGTGGCTCCACGGCGCGTGCGCTCGCGGGCGTGCTGGCAGATCTCGCCGCTACGCATCAGATGATTGTCGTAACCCACTTGGCGCAGGTCGCCGTCATGGCTGACAAGCATTATGTCGTCAGCAAGGAACCGGGCGATGTTCCCCAGACGCATTTGGACGAGGTAACCGGCGAAGCGCGTACTGCCGAGATCGCCCGCATGTTGAGCGGCGATCAGTCCGAGGCAAGCTTGGCCCACGCAAAGCAGATGCTCGAAGAAGCTCGAGGTTAGGTCGTATCAGCGGTGTTGGTGGGACAAAATAGACTGAAATTTTTGTCCCACTACGCGTTTTACTCCACAACCTTATCCGGCTGGATGAGCTCCTCGTAGTAGCTGATATGCTCACGCGCGTCTTTAATCTCGGGCAGCAGGAAGTTGTAGATGACTTCGATGATCATCGTGGCGCTGATCTTGGAGAACGCGAAGTCACCCGTTGTCAGCAACGCTTCGTGATTGACGGTATTAAAGGTGTAGTCGGCGAGGCGCGCAAGTGGGGATTTGCTGTCACTGCTGATGACGACTACGGTTGCGCCGCAGTTGCGAGCCGCTTTTGCCATGCGATTCAGTCGGCGCGATTTGCCAGAGTTTGAGATTAGCACGATGACGTCACCCGGGCGTAACGTGAGCGCAAAGCCGATTGATGTCTCGCTAATGGTGCTCGCCATGCAGCGCAGGCCCAGCTGCGAAAACTTAAATGTCGCGTCGAGCGCGACCGCGTTCGTATTGCCCACAGCTGCAAACTCAATAACCCCTGCATGCTTAAGGGCATGCACAACAGCCGCCAGCGTATCGTGGTCGATCCCGTCGATGGTCGCATTAAGCTCGCTCACCTTGGCAGCCAGGATATTCTTGAGACTCTGCTCCATATTGTCGAGCGAGACCTCGTCAGTCAGGCCCTCGTTGCGCTGGCTTTCCAAATCCCTCGCCAACGAAAACTGAAAGCTGCGGAAGCTGCCAAACCCAAGCTTGCGGCAGAAGCGCGAAACGGTCGCCTCGGACGTGGCAGCGGCGCGCGAGAGCTGAGCGGCCGTGAGGCGTGGCGCCTCGGACTGGTGCTCCAATATATAGTCGACAATGCGCTGCTCGGACTCGCTGTATCCCTGATGGGTGCTAATGAGGGAAAGTGCGCTCTTGCTACTATCGGTCATGGATGGCTCCTGGTTGGCATGAAAATCTAGCTTGATTTGCAATGCCATAGTATACGGGCATTTTCAATTACAAGATACACCTTGCCGTTTCAAGTGTTGATGGTAAACTTTCACTTACCGTTTACGGTTATGAAAGAACCTTTCACCGGAGATTTGCACCTTAGCTCTTCTCACGCGGACGGTAGGTTGGTATCTTTCAGTTGTGGAAAAACGCGCATCGAAGCGCGTGTAGGGGAGCGCCCGCGGGCGCTGTACTCAAGAAGGAGGGACACATGGCTAAGTTTGCCATCCTCGCCGCGACCGGTTGCCAGCCCGGCATTGCGCACCCCTTCATGGCGAAGGAGGCGCGGGAGACGGCAGCTGCCGAGCGCGGTCTGACCATTAAGGTCGAGACTCATGGCCAGGTCGGTGTCGAGAACGAGCTCACCAAGAGTGAGATCGCTGGTGCCAAGGCCGTCGTCGTCGCAGCCGACAAGGATGTCCAGGCTGAGCGTTTCGCCGGCAAGCCCATGGTTTCCGTTGGTGTTTCCAAGGCCCTGTCCGTTGAGGCCGCCGGTAAGCTGATTGACCGCGCGCTCGCCGCCAAGGGCGACAGCACGGTTGCAGCCGCTGCCGATATCGAGGATGAGGTCGAGGAGAAGGAGTCCATCGGCCACATCATCTACAAGCACCTCATGAACGGCGTCAGCCACATGCTGGTCTTCGTCGTTGCCGGTGGTGTTCTGACCGCCGTTTCGTTCCTGTGGGGCATTACGTCCTTCGATTCGACGGCGTCTGACTACAACAGCTTTGCTGCGATGCTCAAGATCATCGGCGGCATCGCCATGAACCTCATGGTTCCGGTGCTTTCCGCCTACATCGCCGAGTCCATCGGCAAGCGCCCGGCGCTCGTCCCCGGCTTTGTTGCCGGTATGATCGCCATCCAGGGCCTGCCTGTTAACGCCGAGACCGGCATGATCGACGCCGGTGGCGCCGGCGTGGGCTTCGGCTTCCTGGGCGGCATCGTCGGCGGCTTCCTCGCTGGTTATGTCATCCTGCTGCTCGAGAAGGTCTTTGCCGGTCTGCCCAAGAACCTGGACGGCCTCAAAGCTATCTTCCTGTACCCGCTGTTCTCGACCGCCATCGTCGGTCTGGTCATGCTCGGCATCTCCGGCCCCATGGCTGCCATCAACACCGCCATGATGGACTTCCTCAAGGGCCTGTCCGCCTCTGGCGCCGTTGTCCTGGGTCTTGCCATCGGCTGCATGTGCGCCTTTGACATGGGTGGCCCGGTCAACAAGGCTGCTTACGTCACCGGTACCGCTATGCTCACCGAGGCTCTGGCCGCCGGTGTCGGTACCGACACCTACAACTTCGGCACCAACTTCATGGCTGCCGTCTCCGCCGCCTGCATCGTTCCGCCGCTGATCACCACTTTCGCCGTCGTTGTCGGCAAGAAGTACTTCAGCCAGGAGGATCACGACGCCGGTGTCGTCAACCTCATCCTTGGTTGCACCCACATCACCGAGGGCGCCATTCCGTTCATGACCAAGAACATCTGGCCCGTCATGCCCATCATGATGCTCGGTTCCTCCATCGCTTCGATCCTGACCATCATGTTCAACGTTCATGATCCGGCGCCCCACGGTGGCTTCCTGGTCCTGCCCGTTGTCGAGAACGGTCCGCTGTGGGTCCTCGCTATCCTCATCGGCGCCGTGATCGGTGGCATCCTGTTCGTGGCCTTCAAGAAGTACGACTTCGAGAAGAACCATAAGGCCGCTCCTGCAGCCAAGCCGGTTGAGGCCCCCAAGGCCGCTGCCGTCGAGGCCCCCAAGGCCGAGGCTTCCGACTTCGTGAAGGTCGAGAACGTCTTTGTCGCCGAGGACTTCGCTTCTCGTGACGAGGCCTTGAGCTTTGTTTCCAACCAGGCCGTCAAGGCCGGTATCGCCGGCGACGCCGACGCCGTTATGAACGCCTTCCTGGCCCGCGAGGCCGAGGGCACCACGGGCATGATGGAGGGCTTCGCTATTCCGCATGCCAAGTCCGACGCCATCACCGAGGCTGCCGTCATCGTCGTCAAGGACGACTCTGGCGTGACCGGTTGGGACACCATGGACGGCGCTCCCGTCAACGTTGCCATTGCCCTGCTCATCCCGGGCGCTCAGGCTGGCACCACGCACCTCAAGATCCTGTCCAAGGTCGCCGAGGCGCTCATGGACGAGGACTTCCGTGCCACCGTCAAGGGTTCCACCGACGCCGCCGAGATCGCCAAGACGATCAACGCCCGCCTGGTCTAATTCCACGGTACGCGAATAACATCGCCCCTTGTAACAAAGGCGGAGACCCTCTCCAGGGCCTCCGCCTTTTTCATCCCCAAATAAGTTGCGGTGAAATAGGGACTGTGTAAACGATTCAACCCCAAATTCAGTCCCTATTTCACCGCAACTTACAAAAGGGTACAGATAGGCCCCTTCAACTAGTTCAACCAGGCGAACAAAAATCAGCCAGAATTCCGTTCGCACGATATTGCTCTGGACCGACTGAGTTTCCGCAGCTTGCTCGCCCACAGGGGGCCGGGCGCGGCCTGCGAGATTTATCGCGAGTTCCGCACGAGCCGAAGAGCACTTAATGTGCTCTTCGTGCGAGCAGGACTGTAGAGCAGGAAATCTCACTGGCCACGCCCGGCCCCCTGTGGGCGAGCAAGCGGACGACAAACACATCTGTCCAACAATTCGTGCGAAACATAATGAAAAACAGTTTGATGTGAGTTAATATAAACAACGTCGTGAATCTGACTCCTGCCGCATGCATGACAGGGGTTAAACACAAAAAAGGAGTCAATTATGGTTTCTGAGAAGGCTACCCTCGTCAATCCGCAGGGTCTTCACATGCGTCCGGCCGGCCTCTTCGCCTCCACCATGGGCAAGTACGCCTGCGACGTGACTGTCGTCACCCCCGAGAAGGAGGTCAACGGTAAGTCCCCGATGGCCCTCATGGCTGCTGGTATCCCCTGCGGTACCGAGGTCGAGGTCAAGTGCGACGGCGCTGACGAGGCCGAGGCTCTGGCTGCTGCCATCGAGCTCATCAAGAGCGGTCTTGGCGAGTAGAACTCAAACGGGTCGCATGTTGAACAACTAAGTTCATATTTGGGGGCGCAGTGACCTGTTGCAAGGTAGCTGCGCTCTTTTGTCATGGATATGGCAAAACGCTTTATCACATGACACGGAGAGAGGAATGGGAATGTATCAGGGAGTCAACGCTTCCGAGGGCATCGGTATCGGCACCGTCATGGTCGCCGTCGATCCCGACTTGACGTTTGAGCCGCACGAGGTTGCTGATTCGGCAGCAGAGAAGGAGCGCTATCAGTCCGCTCTTTCGGTCTTCTGCGAGAAGACCCAGGCTCAGGCCGACCACATGAAGGAGACGGTGGGCGAGGCCGAGGCCGAGATCATGAGCGGACACATTGTCCTGGCTCAGGACCCGGGCATGACCGACGCCATCAACGCCGCCATTGACGGCGGTACCTGCGCCGAGCAGGCGCTCATGGACACCTCGACCATGTTCGAGAACATGTTCCTGTCCATGGACGACGAGATGTTCCGTCTGCGCGCGGCCGACATCGCCGACATCCGCACCGGTATTCTGGCCGAGCTGCTGGGCAAGGAGGTCGTCGACCTCTCCGTCCTGCCCGAGAACACCGTCGTTGTCGTGCACGACCTTACGCCGTCTATGACCGCCACGATCGATAAGGCCCACGTTGCCGGTATCGTCACCGAGACCGGTGGCCGCACGTCGCACTCCGCGATCATTGCGCGCGCCCTCGAGATCCCGGCTGTCCTTTCGGTTTCCAACAGCTGCACCGCGCTGCGCAACGGTATGACCGTTGTCGTCGACGGCGGCAAGGGTATCGTCGAGGCCGATCCCGACGAGGAGACGCTCGCTGCCTACACCGCCAAGGCCGAGGCCTTCGCTGCCGAGAAGGCAGCCCTCGAGGCCTTCCGTGGCAAGCCGTCCGTGACTGCCGATGGCATCAAGAAGATCATCGCCTGCAACATCGGTAACCCCGATGACGTTCCCAACGCGCTCGATCACGACGCCGAGGCCATCGGTCTGTTCCGCTCCGAGTTCCTGTTCATGGACTCCGCTGAGCTTCCTTCCGAGGAGGAGCAGTTCAACGCCTACCGTAAGGTCGCCAGCGCGCTCAAGGGCGCTCCGGTCATCATCCGCACGCTCGATGTGGGTGGCGACAAGGAGATTCCGTATCTGCACATGGTCAAGGAAGATAACCCCTTCATGGGCTTCCGCGCCGTGCGTTACTGCCTGGCCAATCCCGACCAGTACAAGGTCCAGCTCCGCGCTCTGCTGCGCGCTAGCGCCTTCGGTGACGTCAAGATCATGATCCCGCTCGTCACCTGCGTCGAGGAGGTCTTGGCCGTCAAGGAGCTCGTCGAGCAGTGCAAGGCCGAGCTGACCGAAGAGGGTCGCAAGTTCAACGAGAACATCGAGGTCGGCATCATGGTCGAGACGCCCGCCGCTTCGCTGCTCGCAGACCGTCTGGCCGAGGTCGCCGACTTCTTCTCCATCGGCACCAACGACCTGATCGGCTACACCATGTGCGCCGACCGTGGCAACGACACCATCTCCAACCTGTACCAGGTGTACTATCCCGCCGTGCTCCGCTCGCTCAAGAACATCATCGAGAGCGGTGTGAAGGCCGGCATCATGGTCGGTATGTGCGGCGAGGCCGCTGCCGATCCGCTGCTCGAGCCGCTGCTGATCAGCTGGGGCCTGGAGGAGTTCTCGATGAGCGCTCCGTCGATCCTGCGCGCCCGCAAGACCATCAGCCAGTGGACCAAGGCCGAGTGCGACGAGCTCGCCGAGAAGGCACTCGCCTGCAACACCGCCGCCGAGGTCAAGGCACTGCTCGAGTCCGCAGCTCGCTAATTTGGTATCAGAGGTAACCGCGTGGTTGGAATGGGCCGGCCACGCGGCCCTCACATATACAGGGGGTACTGTAAATGTTCTACACGCTAACCGCTAACCCGGCTGTCGACATGACGGTTTCGAGCTCTCCGCTCGAGCCCGACGAGAACGTCCGCACCGGCTCGGCCAGCTACACGGCTAACGGCAAGGGCCTCGACGTGTCCTTCGCCTTTAAGAAGATGGGCGTCGACACCGTCGCGCTCGGCTTCTTCGCCGGCTTCACGGGCAAGTTCATCGTCGAGGAGGTCATGAACCTGGGTTGCCTCTGCCGCCCGGTCTGGACCGACGGTATCACGCGCATTAACACCTACGTCAACGATGGCCAGCACGAGTACGGCATCCTGAACCCGGGTGCTCCTATTACGCCGCAGCACCAGGAGGAGCTCTACAACATCCTGGATACCGCGGGCGATCTTGAGTGCCTGATCGTTTCCGGCTCCGTTCCTCCCAAAGCTACGCCCGACTTCCTGGCTCAGGTCATGGAGCACGCTCAGGCTCGTGGCGCCGACGTCGTCTTGGACCTGTCCTCCGACAAGCTCAAGGAGCTCGCTCACAAGAAGCCGCTGCTCATCAAGGCGAACCATCACGAGATGAAGGCCATCTTCGGCGTGCCGGTCGAGACCGACGACGAGGTTCGCGTCGCCATGAAGATGGCTCACGACGCTGGCGTTCAGAACGTGCTGCTCACCCGTGTTAGCCGCGGCGACGCTTACTTCTCCAACGGCGATTACAGATGGTACGCCAAGCGTGAGTTCAACATCAAGCTGGTTTCTTCCGTCTGCGCCGTCGACTGCACCCTCGCTGCGTTCC
>RPYR01000189.1 GCA_008671285.1 Collinsella aerofaciens
CGCCGACATCTACGAGGCCGGCGACCTGCATGTGGGCCCCAATCCGCCCGCGGTTGACCCCGAGCGCGATCCTGCGGCCTTTAAGGTTAAGAAGAAGACCAAGCGCGGCAAGTCCAAGAGCAAGAAGAAGCTTGAGCAGGCGCGTCGCGACGGCAAGCGCAACGGCGACGATTACGGCGATGTGGCCGGTCGTTCCAACCGCGGCCGCGACGAGCGTCGAGGCGACGGCGAGCGTCCGAGCCGTCCCAAGCGCGGCGGCAAGACCCGCGTGCGCGAGGGCGTTCAGGCTCGCGTGGACGAGGCTGTGGAGAGCGTGGCCCGCGAGGTGGCTGCCGAGGAGCGCGGCGGTGCTGACGCCGTCAAGCAGGCCCCGCGTGGCAACCGTGCCGAGCGCCGTGCCAAGCAGTTCCAGGGCGAGGCGCACCGCCGTCGTCGTGAGGACGAGGACCGTGGCGGCCGTCGCCGTGTTGAGCGCGAGGACGAGGGCCGCGGTTCGCGCGGCGGCAAGCGCGGTTCGGGTGACCGTCGTCGCTCCGGTCGTAATGACGAGCGCGGTGGCCGTGATGAGCGCCGTGGCGGCGAGGGCCGTGATGAGCGCCGTGGCGGCGAGGGCCGTGGTGAGCGTGGTGCCCGCGGCGGTGAGTCCCGTGGCGGCAAGCGCTTTGATGAGCGCGGTGGCCGTGGCGGCGAGCATCGCGAGGGCACTCGTGGCAATGGCAGCCGCAGCGGTGCTGGCCGCTCTAACGAGTCACGCGATCGCCGCGATCCGCGTGCCAGCCGCGATCGTCGCGATGACTGGCGCAACTACGACGATACCCGCGAGGAGCGTCGTGGCGGCTATCGTGGCGGGCGTGGCGGCAACCAGGCCGGCTCCCGCGGCGGCCGTGCCGGCGGTCGCGATAATCGTGGTAGCTATGGCAATAGTCGTGGCGGCAAGCGCGGCGGCAGCTCCCGTCGCCCCGGTGACGGCGGCGGCAAGCGCAAGTAACATACGCATCGCCCGCTAGAGCGAGGTGAACCAAGGGCCCCGAGCAACTACGCTCGGGGCCCTTTTTGTTTGCCGTATCCGATCGCTAGTTCAAATGTGATTTCCTCGGGAATGCATCTAGAGGATGCCGTGGGCCTGTTTCCTACCATGCGGCAATGGGTCCCATGGGGTGCGCCGTGCATTTTTTGGAGTATTCTGCAGTTCGAGTTGTCTGCATATGATTTGACGTCGCCAACGGTGGCTTTCGGATATCCCTAGCGAGCGTTCTGAGTCAGATTTCGTCGTTTTCCGGAGCAGGGGCGCGTCATTCTCGCCATGTCGGAACCCAAAATGACGCAGCGCCCTAAAGGTTTGCCCGCTCGGGGTATTGCTGGCGCGGTCACGTTGCAGAATACTCCGTTTTTTGCACGGGCCAGGATGGGGTACCTCGGGAGAACACGGCGGTATCCCGTAAATATATACAATCTGTACCGTAATTTATACAAAACGAAGAGGTAGACAGCGTAGGGTTGGTGCATTGGGGTGCTTGATGCACCAAAATGGGGATCCCACGTGCCGTATACTCTGGCTGGATGTGAAAACGGCTTGACGCGTTGCCAGACGTAGGGGGAGGGTGTCTCGATGAGCGTATTCGAAATTGTGTTTAGTCCGACGGGTGGAACGCAGAAGGTGTCTGGCCTTGTGGCCGGGGCACTGGACAAGAATACCGTTACCGTCGATCTGACCGATAGCGGGCTAGATTTCAGCGCTGTCTCGATGACTGAGGACGACGTGGCCGTAATCTCTGTGCCGGCGTATGCCGGTAGAATCCCGGCTGTGGTGGCTGACCGGTTGGGCATGGTTCACGGCAACGGAGCGCGGGCCGTTCTGGTGTGCGTCTACGGAAACCGCGCGTTTGAGGACACGCTCGTAGAGCTGGAGGACGTTGCGAAGCATGCGGGATTCCGGGTGATCGCGGCAGTTGCGGCCATTGCAGAACATTCCATTGCGCGACAGTTTGCTGCCGGTCGTCCGGATGCGCAGGATGCGGCGCAGCTCGCAGAGTTTGCGCAGCAAATTCAGCAAAAGCTGTTGGCCGAGGATACATCCGAGCCCTCTATTCCCGGCAATCGTCCTTATAAACAAGCCGGAGGTCACCGCATGGCACCCGAGGCAACAGGGGATTGTGTCTCCTGCGGTGCATGCGCCGCGGCGTGCCCCGTTTGCGCTATCGACAAGAGTGACCCCAAACGAGCAGCTGGCGAGGCGTGCATCTCCTGCATGCGCTGCATCGCCGTATGTCCGCGAGGTGCTCGCAAGCTTGATTCCAACAAACTATCCGCTGTTTCCCAGATGCTGAGCAAGGTTTGCGTCGCGCGGAAGGAATGCGAGCTCTTCATCTAGCGCAAGTGAGATTGGTGCAAACAAACCTGGCCCTTTTGCACCAAAAACGATCCGTTTTCCTCCGTTCCCAAGGGATCATGTGATCCGAAGGGGACGGAGGAAAACGGATCAAAAAGGAAAAATAGTAAGGCGCTCTTTTTCACATTGAATATTGCAATTTGGTAACGCGTTTTATCAAATATGGCATTTATCTGCGGTAATGTTCTATTTCACCGCTGAGGGTGACATTTTATACCGCCTGCCGAACCGTATGGAGACCTCACAACTTTCTAGGTCAGTGTTGTGCGTGTAGCAATTTCGCCCGGCCTCGCCTCCGGGCTGCCATGTGAGAGGGGATCTTATGGCTCGACTGCACGTAATGGAACGCAGCCACGCTCAGGCCGTCATGGACGACCTGCACGATGCGCTCGGACGTCGTCTGGCGGTGAGTTCGCTCGCCCCGTGTCCCGTTGAGTTTACGGCAGCGCTCGTCAACCTGTGCTCCACCCAGAGCTGCGGCAAGTGCACGCCCTGCCGCGTGGGCCTGAGCGCGCTGAGCGATCTGCTCGCCGATGTGCTCGAGGGCCGCGCCGACGAGTCCACGCTCAATCTGATCGAGCGCACCACCCGCACCATCTATCTTTCGAGCGATTGCGCCATCGGTTACGAGGCCGGCGCCATGGCGCTTACGGCTATCCGCGGTTTCCGTGACGATTTTGAGCACCACATCCGCGAGCACTCCTGTGGCTTTGACCGCGAGGCCCGCGTCCCGTGCGTCTCGGGCTGTCCGGCGCATGTCGACATTCCCGGTTACATTTCGCTCGTCGAGGCCGGCCGCTATGCCGATGCCGTCAAGGTCATCCGCAAGAATAACCCGCTGCCGCTCGTTTGCGGCCTGGTGTGCGAGCATCCCTGCGAGATGCATTGCCGCCGTGGCATGGTCGACGACCCCATGAACATCCTCGCCCTCAAGCGTTTTGCCGTTGAGCACAGTGACCTCAACGACCACAAGCCGCATGTAGTGGACAACACCGGTAAGCGCGTCTCCGTGATCGGCGGCGGCCCGGCTGGCCTTTCCTGTGCCTACTACCTGGCCGTGATGGGCCACAAGGTGACCATTTTTGAGCAGCGCCACCACTTGGGCGGCATGCTGCGCTACGGCATCCCCAGCTATCGTCTGCCGCGCGAGCGCCTGCAGGCCGAGATCGACTGGATCTTGAGCGCCGGCATCGACGTTGAGCTCGATCACTCCGTGAACGGCGAGGAGCTCGCTCGCCTGCGCGACGAGTTCGATGCCGTCTACCTGGCCATCGGTGCCCATAGCGACAAGAAGCTCGGCCTTCCGGGTGAAGAGGCGCCCGGCGTGGAATCGGCCGTCAAGATGCTGCGCGCCATCGGAGACGACGAGCTGCCCGACCTGAGCGGCCAGCGCGTGTGCGTCATCGGTGGCGGCAACGTGGCCATGGACGTGGCGCGCTCTGCCGTGCGCTGCGGTGCCGAAAAGGTGAGCATCGTCTACCGCCGTCGCATCTGCGATATGACGGCCCAGGACGCCGAGATTGCCGGCGCCCAGGCCGAGGGTTGCGAGGTTCTGGAGCTCACGGCGCCGCTCGCCATCGAGACGGGCGAAGATGGTCGCGTGAGCGGCCTGCGCGTGCAACCGCAGATTATCGGCGAGCCCCGCCGCGGTCGTCCGGCTCCGCGTGCCGCCGCTACGCCCGAGCGCGTCATCCCCTGCGAGCGCGTGTTTGTCGCCATTGGCCAGGACATCGATTCCAAGCCGTTTGAGGAGATGGGCATTGCCTGCAAGTGGGGCTGCATCGTCACCGACTCGGACGGTGCCGTGCCCAACTTCGATGGCCTCTTTAGCGGCGGCGACTGCCAGACCGGCCCCGCCACCGTCATCCGTGCCATCAACGCCGGCCGCGTGGCTTCGGCAAACATCGACCGCTATCTGGGCTTCGACCACAAGATCAAGCTCGACGTGGAGCTGCCGACCGTGCAGTTTAAGGGCAAGCACGAGTGCGGCCGTTGCGAGCTGGGCGAGCGCGAGGCCGGCGAGCGCATTCACGATTGGAATCTGGTCGAGCAGGGTCTCACCGAGGAGGAGGCGCGCCAGGAGGCGAGCCGCTGCCTGCGCTGCGACCACTTTGGCTTTGGCGCGTTCCGCGGAGGGAGGAACCTGGAATGGTAGAGCTCAACAAAACCACCGTCGGCGACAACAGCGAAAACGGAGCGCACAACATGGTCAAGCTCACTATCGATAATTGCGAGGTCGTGGTACCCGAGCACACCACGATCCTGGACGCGGCCAAGTCCGTCGGCATCCAGATTCCCACCCTGTGCTACCTGCGCGATCTGAACGAGATCGGCGGCTGCCGCGTGTGCGTGGTCGAGGTTGAGGGCTGCGACCAGCTGGTTGCCGCCTGCAACAACTACGTGCTCGATGGCATGGTGGTCCATACCAACAGCCCCAAGGCCCGCGAGGCGCGCCGCACCAACGTGCAGCTGCTGCTTTCGCAGCACGATTCACGCTGCACGAGCTGTGTGCGCAGCGGTAACTGCAACCTGCAGACCATTGCCAACAACCTGGGCATTTTCTATCTGCCGTATCAAAGGCATTTGGCGGGCGAGGGCTGGGATTTCGATTTCCCCATCATCCGCGAAAACGACAAGTGCATTAAATGCATGCGCTGCATCAAGGTGTGCGAGAGCGTACAGGGCCTAGGGATTTGGGACCTGACCAACCGCGCCACGCATACCGCCGTGGGCACCCGCGGGCGCGTGCCGATCGGCAAGACCGATTGCGTCGCGTGCGGCCAGTGCATCACGCATTGCCCGACGGGCGCGCTGCGCGAGCGCGACGACACCGAGACCGTGTTTGACGCGCTTGCTAATCCCGACAAGATCGTGCTGGTGCAGATCGCGCCTGCCGTGCGCAGCGCCTGGGGCGAGGAGCTCGGCATATCTCGCGAGGAGGCAACCGTCGAGCGTCTGGCCTGCGCACTGCGCCGCGTTGGCTTTGAGTACGTGTTCGACACCGATTTCTCGGCCGACCTCACCATTATGGAGGAGGGTTCCGAGCTGCTCGAGCGCCTAGGCGCCGCCGCTAAGGGCGAAGGCGACAGCCGCGGCTGGCCCATGTTTACGAGCTGCTGCCCGGGTTGGGTGCGCTTTGTGAAGGCGCGCTATCCGGAGTTTGTCGACAGCCTGTCCACGTCCAAGTCGCCGCAGCAGATGTTCGGCGCCATCGCCAAGACATACTACGCCAAGGTGCTGGGCGTTGAGCCCGAGCGCTTGTTCGTGGTGTCCGTGATGCCGTGCACGGCCAAGAAGGCCGAGTGTGCGCTGCCGAGCATGGTGGGCGAGGGCGGCACGCCCGATGTGGACGTTGCGCTGACGGTGCGCGAGATGGTGCGCATGGTCCGCGCGAGCCACGTGAGCGTGGATACGCTAGTTGAGGAGCCGCTCGATACGCCGCTGGGCTTTGGCACGGGTGCGGGTGTGATCTTTGGCGCCACGGGCGGCGTGATGGAGGCCGCCGTGCGCTCGGCCTATTACCTGGTGACGGGCAAGAACCCCGACGCCGACTTCTTTACCGATGTGCGCGGCCTGGACGGCTGGAAGGAGGCCGTCGCCGATATCGATGGCACTAAGGTGCGCGTCGCCGTGGCACACGGGCTGGGCAACGCTGCCCGTCTGCTCGACGCGATTCGCGACGGCCGCGTGAGCTATGACTTCGTTGAGGTTATGGCGTGCCCGGGCGGCTGCGTCGGTGGCGGCGGTCAGCCCATCCACGACGGCTGCGAGCTGGCAGCCGAGCGTGGCCAGGTGCTCTGGGGCCTGGATGCCGCTGCGGACATTCGTTTCTCGCACGAGAATCCCGATGTCCAGGCGTGCTACCGCGAGTTCTTGGGCGAGCCGCTCTCGCCGCTGGCTGAGGAGCTGCTGCATACCGACCATCACGCATGGACGATGTCTAACGAGGGGACGTGCTAGCGATGCGCGCGTTTGATTTTGAGATGTCGCGCCGGGGGTTTGCCTCGGCGCTTGCCGCGGGTGCGCTGTCGCTCGCACTCGCGGGCTGTGGCGGCGGGGCTGCCGGTGCCGGGTCCGCCGCGGGCTCGGCTGCCACGGACGGCGCCGGTGCTGCTGCAGAGCCGGTCGAGGTGCACGTCGCCTCGCTCAAGGGTCCGACGTCGATTGGGCTGGTGCAGTTTATGGACCAGGCGGCCGACGGTGCCACGGACAATGAGTTCGACTTTGCGATCAACACTGCCGCCGACGAGATTGTGCCCAAGGTCATTCAGGGCGATATCGATATCGCCCTGGTGCCCGCCAACGTGGCGAGCGTACTCTACAACAAGACCGAGGGCGCGGTGCAGGTCATCGATATCAACACGCTGGGCGTGCTGAACGTGGTGACGGGTAACGCGGACGTTACTTCGTTTGGCGATCTGGCGGGCCATACCGTCTACATGACGGGCAAGGGCACCACGCCGGAGTACGTCATGAACTTCCTGCTGGAGCGCGCGGGCCTGACCGGCCAGGTGACGCTCGAGTTTAAGAGCGAGCCCACCGAGGTGCTGTCGGCCCTGCTTGCCGACCCGTCCGCCGTGGGCGTGCTGCCGGAGCCGTTCAAGACCGCCGCCATCGCAAAGAGCGAAGGCAAGCTGTCGGCGCCGGTAAGTCTGACCGATGTGTGGGATGAGCTGGCAGGTGACACGGGTTCGCGCCTGCTGACGGGTGTGACCGTGGTGCGCCGCGCGTTTGCCGAGGAACATCCCGAGGCCGTGGCGGAGTTCTTGAACTGCCATGCGGCGAGCGTTAAGGCCGTCAATGCGGCGCCGGCAGACTGGGCGCAGGCCGTGGTCGATGCCGGCATCGTGGACAACGCCAAGATTGCCGAGAAGGCGATTCCCGGGTGCATGCTTGTGTGCCAGACGGGCAAGGATATGAAGGCGGCACTTAGTGGGTATCTGCAGGTGCTGGCCGACGCGGACGCGAGCGCCGTGGGTGGTAAACTTCCGGCTGACGATTTCTACTACATGGAGTAGCCCGTGCGTGCGTTTGCTCGACAAATGACAGAGCGTATGAAGGCGGTGGCGGCAGCAGGTGCCGTCGCCGCCTTTTGGCTTGCCGTGTGGGTCTTCGCGGCGGTGCTGGTGGCGCAGCCACTGATCTTGCCGGGGCCGGGTGCTGTTGCCTTGGCGCTGCTGCGCCTGGTGTGCGATGGCGGTACCTGGGCGATTTTGGTGGGCTCGGGCGCGCGGATACTGGGCGGGCTGGCGCTTGCCGCGGTGTGTGGTGGCGTGCTTGCCGGGATTTCGTCACGGTTGCGGGCGTTTGCGCGCCTGGTGGCTCCGGCACTTTCGTTTGTTAAGGCGACGCCGGTTGCCTGCGTGGTGGTCCTGCTGCTTATTTGGTTGGGGTCGGCGCGCGTGAGCATCGCCGCGGTCTTTTTGATGGCGCTGCCGGGCGTGTATTTTTCGCTGGCCGAGGGCTTGGCACAGGTGAATAAACCGCTGGAGCAGATGTTCCGTCTGCATGGCGTGCGCGGCTGGCGCCTGTTTTGCGCCCATACCTGGCGCGAAGTCCTGCCGTTTGTGCTTTCGTGCGCCCGCGCCGTGATCGGCATGAGCTGGAAGGCCGGCGTGGCAGCCGAGCTGATCGGCATGGCGGTGGGCACCGTGGGCGAGCGCATCTATCAGGCAAAGCTTTTGATTGAGACGGCTGATTTGCTGGCGTGGACCGTGCTGGTCGTTACCGCCTCGTGGGCGTGTGAGCGCGTGCTGGTGTGGCTGCTGCGGGTTTCGGGACCCGTGGCGTGGCGCGCGGCCGTGCGGGCGCATGGGCATGGACTGTGCGGGCGTGCGGGGACTGCGAGCGATGGCACTGCAGCGGAGCTTGCGCTTGCCGTGGGCGATCGTGCGCCCTGGGCGCCGGCGCTGGATGGTCTGGTGCTCAACGTGCCTGCGGGTGGGCGTATCTGCGTGATGGGCGCTTCGGGGATGGGCAAGTCGACGCTGCTTTCGTTGGCAGCGGGGGAGTGCGCGCCGTGCTCGATGGTGTTTCAGGATGCACGCTTGGTAGAGGGCAGCTCGGCTTTGGATAACGTGCTGGTGTGTGCCGATGCGCGCGTGGATGCTTCGAACGCTACGACCTTGCTGCGCCGGTTGGTGCCGGGAATCGACGTGCATGTTCGCGTGGCTGAGCTTTCGGGCGGGCAGCGCCGTCGTGTCGAGATCGCTCGAGCCCTGCTGTGTGGCGGCTGTGCCGTCATTCTGGATGAGCCCTTTACCGGCCTGGACGCCGCCGCGCGCGATGCGACGGCCGAGGCCGTGCTAGACCTGCTCGACGGTCGCACGCTCTTGCTCGCCACGCACGATGTCGTCGACGTTCAGGCCCTCGATATCTCGGACATCATCACGCTCTAAATACTAACTGAGCAACAAAATGATTCGTTTTCCTCCGTCCCCATGGGGTCGGGTGTGGTATTCTATCTGTGGGGTAATACTTAGGAATACCAAGTAATACAAAAGCCGCAGAAACTAACTCCGGATGCGGGACAATCGGGTTGCCTTCACAGCCCGTCGCCCAGCCGCGTGGCCCGCATCTATCCGCACTACCGTCGTTTCAAAAAGGAAGCGCCATGGCAGAACACATGACCCCCGTAGTCGCGAAGGTCTTGCCCGAGGAGAAGGCAGCCTTCGCGGCGGCAACCCAGCTCGTGGGCACCACGCCGTCCAACGCCATCCGCATGTTTATCGCCGCGTTCAATCGCTGCGGCACCTTCCCGTTCGACATCTCGCCCAGCGGGGCCTTTGGCAAAGAGTGTCCCCAACAGCTAGTCGTTGAAGAACGTCCCCAATGACTAGTCGTCGGGAGGAGGTTGGCATGCTCAATGCGATGATTTGGGCGCTTGCCTGTTTTGGCGTCGTCGCTGCCGATATTGCCCTGAGCGTCGTTTTGTTTTCCGCCCTTGGCGTCGCAGCGGTGTTCATGGGTTTTTCGAGCGATGACCTCGACATTCAATTGCTTCAGGCCGTCGCGCAGACAGCATCGTTTTTGATGGCGCTGCTGTGGTGGCGTTATCTGTGGCCGCGTTCGTTTATGGCACGCCGGCAAAGCGAGCACCCGCTCGGCGGGGGAGCGCGTGGGGCGTGGAAACGCATCGCCTGCGTTATCGTGATCGGCCTGGCCCTGCAGGTGGTTGTTGGCTACGTGACCGACGCCGCGCTGTCGTTGTTGCCCGATGCCGCGGCCGACTACAGCGAGCTTGTCGAGGAAACAGGCATGGGCGACACCAGCTATCTCGCCGTCCTGACCACGGTGCTCGGCGCGCCGTTTTGCGAAGAGCTCCTGGTACGCGGCATCATCTTTGAGTTTTCGCTGCGTGCGTTTAATCCGCAGTGCCGTCCGCTCTGGAAACGCCGGCGCCGCGCGAACGCGCAAGACGGCGCTATAGTGCCCTGGGCGGCCCCGAGTACCTGGGGCGTCGCCGCGGCAATCATGCTGCAGGCGGCGGTCTTCGGCTTTATGCACATGAACTGGGTGCAGGGCTGCTACGCGGGCGCCGCCGCCCTCATTTTTGGTTGGGTACTCGTGACCACCGGAAAGCTTCGCTACACGATTCTGCTGCACTTTGCGTTTAATGCCGGGTCGTATCTCATGGGGCTGCTGTGGTTTGTGAGCACACCGCTCGATGTGGCGGTCACGGTTGCCATCGCCGGCTTTGTGTTGGTAGAGGCGATGCGCTCGCTGCTTCGATTGTGCATTCCCGTGTCGCGCGAAGCTGATCGGTCTGAGTAATAACGCCTTTAATTAGACCGATGCGTCCGGAACACACCTGGCGTTTCGAAGAATGCTTCTTTGAATTTTGAGTAAAAGATTGACATGTTGGAGATGCCGACTTTTCGGGCTACATACTGCACGCTGAGCGAGGTGTTATTGAGAAGATTTGCCGACTCTGTGAGCTGCTTGTTGAGCTTGATTTGCGAAAACGTTTTGCCGGTTTTTTGCTTGATCAAGCTGCTGAGATAGCTGGTGCTATAACCCGTATCGCTCGCAATGCTTTCGAGTGTGCTGTCGCCTTAGCTTCGCTCAATATGATTCAGACTCGACACGATGCGTTCGTCCGACATGATCGCCTGGTTATCAGTTGCGGAGCGTCGGTACAGTCCTCGAATGAGAACAAGCAATATTCTGACGGCTAGGTGCCTCATGAGTTCATTGGAATAGGCATCTTTAAAG
>RPYR01000266.1 GCA_008671285.1 Collinsella aerofaciens
GGGTCAATCAGGTAAGCGGGGTTCTGCGCGCCCACGTGCTTCATGGTAAAGAAGGGGCCCTCCAGGTAGATGCCCTGAATGCGAGCACCGCAGAAGTCGGGGCCGCGGCCCTCGTCAGCCTGGGCGATGGCGGCGCAGGCATCCTTGATCTGCTCGACGCCATCGGTGAACGTCGTGGGCAGCCAGCTGGTGGTACCGCGACGAGCGAGCTCAGTCGAGCTGATATCGATACCCTCGGGGTCGTTATCGGTAGTCGAGTGGTTATAGAAGCCATGGATGTGAGTATCGACCATACCCGGTGCGATCCACGATCCCGTGTAGTCCTTAATCTCGCAAGAGGGCTCGTCGGCCTGCCAGGCGCCAAAAACGCCATCCTCGACCATAAGATAGCCGCCCAGTTGCGGGCCTGCCGGCAAGAAGAACTTGTCAGCCTTAATTGCGTACGTGCTCATATGCACTCCTTGCTTCTAAAGCAGTTGACTGTGGTAATGCTTATACCCGGTCCATGTAAAAACAAAAAGCGCCCGCCCGCCGTTATGAGCGGACGGGCGCCCTTACAGGGGGACGCGATTAAGCGGTGAAGGGGTGAATCGTCACACCCTTGACCACGCGGTTGACCGTGCCGGTGGGGCTCGGCGTATCGGGCGTGTTGCCCACGCGCACGGAGTTGAGCAGGCTGATAGCCTGGGCAAACATCACGAACGGCAGGGCAAGGTAGCCCTCGGGAAGCGCCTCGTAGCCCTTAAAGGTGAAGGACTCGCCCTCGTAGACGGTAGCGCCATCCTGCTGAACGGCAACGGTGTGCTGAGCAATCTTGTCGCCACCGATCTCGTTGAGGATGTCGATGTCGTACTGACGGGTGTAGGCGTCGTTGTTGACGAACACGAAGACGAGCGTCTTATCGTCGACGAAGGACTTAGGTCCGTGACGATAGCCCATGGAGGTGTCGTAGGAAGTAGCGACCAGACCGTGAGCGAGCTCGAGAATCTTGAGCTGGCTCTCCTGAGCAAGGCCGCCGAAGGAGCCAGAACCCAAGTAGGTCACGCGGTTGAAGTCGCCAGCCAGGTAATCGGCGATCTCGGGCTCACGGGAGATGACCTCCTCGCCCATCTTGGCGATGGTCTCGACCCACTCGGCCTTCTGCTCGTCAGAGGCAGTGTCGAAAATAAGGGTGGAGAGCAGGGTCATGCAGGAATAAGAACCGGTCATGGCGAAGCCCTTGTCGTTGGCGCGCGGAATGAGCAGCGTCAGCGCGTTGGGATCATCGGCAGACTCGACGGCGAGCTTGCCCTCGGGAGCGCAGGTGATGTTGAGGAACTTGACGTTGTGGACGAGCTCCTTGGCAACGGCAACGGCGGCAAGGCTCTCGGGGCTGTTGCCAGAGCGGGCAAAGGAAACCACGAGCGTGGGATCCTCGGCGCGCAGGAAGTCGCGCGGGGCGCTCACGATGTCGGTCGTGGCGATGGGCTTAAAGTCGTAGAGATCAGTGTTGCCAGCGTGACGCAGGTACGGGGCGCAGGTATCGCCAACGTAGTCGGACGTACCGGCACCGGTGAAGACAACGGACAGACGGCCCTCGCCCATAGCGCGAGCCTCGGCCAGGAAGGCCTCGATGGCCTCCTTGTTCTCGCGATAGATGTTGAGCGTATCACGCCAAAGCTCAGGCTGCTGAGCAATCTCGGCCGTGGTGATCTGGGCGCCGAGCTCGGTGAGCTCCTCGACACTCTTCTCGAACATTTCTAATACCTCTCTCTAGAAGTAATCCTCTGACGTGCAATTATACACTTCAGTTGGTTATCTGGTAGTAACCAGTTAAATGCAAAGAATCATCATATGGAAACGCTGCGAACCCTAGTCGCTACGCTGGTGGTAAACCTTGTATTTAAACTGATCGGCACGAGCAACCGAGAGTGTATACTCCACAACCTCGTTTGACTCGTTATACGTAGTCCTGACCAAATCGAGCACAGGCGAGCCCTCGACAATTCCCAAAAGGTGGGCGTCGGTGGGACGGGCTATGCTCGCATAGAACTCCTCTTCGGCCACGCGTATCTTTTGCTGAAAGTCTTGCTCAATCACATCGTAAAGCGGCTTACGCTCCAGTAGCGGTCGCTTTAGGGACAGAAATTGACGAACCGGTAGATAGCTGCGTTCGACCATCATGGGCATGTTGTCGGCAGAACGAAGGCGCTTGAGCTTAAAAATGCGATCGCCGATGCGCAATCCCATATGCTCGGCCAGATTCTTATCGGCCTCTATCTCGCAAAACTCGAGAATCGTGGTCTCGGGGTCGCGACCCATCGCGCGCATCTGCTCGGTAAAGCTGTAGGACTGCATAAGATTGGTTGCCTTTGCCGAACGGTCGGTCACAAAGGTACCGCGACCGTGCTGCCGAACCACCAATCCTAAACGCTCCAGTTCCTGCAGAGCCAGGCGTACCGTAGTGCGCGAGAGACCATAGCGCTCCGATAGTTCGCGCTCGGAAGGAATCATGTCACCGGCGCGATATTCATGGTCGATCTTTTCGGTCAGAATATCGACCAGCTGATCGTACAGCGGTTGCTTACGCGCTCCGATCGCCATCCTATCCTCCCATTTTCTCAAACTCGGCTACTACCTTGGGTGTTTAGCATTATCTGTCTGCCACACCCGAATCAACAAGAAAACAAAAGCCGCGCGCTCTTTCGAGCACGCGGCTTTTAACATACACATGGCTTAAGGGGTCGGGGTGTGAGCCGCGTAGGGACACACCCCTCAAGCTAGAGCCTTACCAGATGCTCGGCCAGAGACCAAGCGGGCCAGCGCCCAGGATGCCAAGGACGAAGAGCAGGAGAATGCCCTTGGTCGGGGTCCAGCTGTGCTTAGCGAACATGTAGTAAAGCAGCAGCGTAAGCATAAGCGGGACGAGCTTCGGGACGATGGTGTTGAGGGTGTCGGCAACAGAGAAGTTGACCGGATCCTCGGTAACGGTGCCGTAGGTCACGGACTCCATGCCGTTACCCAAATCGGTGACGCCGCACTCGACAGCGTTGCCGTCGGCATCGGAAGCGGTAAGGGCGTTGCCGTCCTTATCGGTCATGGCGATGGTACCGGCCTCAGCGGTCTCGGTATCGATGCCCTCCATACCGGTGAAGTTCTCGGCCTCCTTCTCGGAGACGATCACGGTAGTAGCGGAGAGGCCACGGGTGGTGCCGTTGGGGATCTGGAGGTTGATCTGGGTGCCACCCATGGTGACGACCAGGCAACCGACGACGAAGACGCCCATGATGGAAGCGGCACGCGTGAACGCCTGCATGTTGGCGGTCAGAGCGTCAATAGCGCTGGTGCCAAGCTTGTAGGACCAGTTCATGAGCCAGAAGCGCAGAGCGAACTGGACGACGTTGAAGATCACCAGGAAGATGATCGGTGCAGCGGCGTTGCCGTTGATGGCCATGTTGGAGGTGATGCCGGCCGTGATAGGCACGAGCGTCAGCCAGAACAGGGCGTCACCGATACCACCGAGCGGGCCCATTGCGGCGACGCGGACGGCGCGGATCGTGGGGATGTCAACCTTGTTCTGCTCGAGCGAAAGCACGATGCCCATAACAAAGGTGACAAGGAACGGGTGGGTGTTGAAGAACTCCAGGTTGTGGCTCATGGAAGCCGCGAGGTCGTTCTTGTTGGTGTGGATCTTCTCCAGACCGGGGATGATGGAGTAGAGCCAGCCAGCGGCCTGCATGCGCTCGTAGTTGAACGATGCCTGCAGGAAGCAGGAGCGCCAAGCCATCTTGTTGAGGGTCTTCTGGTCGAGCTGCGGAGCAGGAGTGAGATCCTCGTAGTGCTCCGGGATCACATACTCATTAGATGCCATCTTCGAAGTCACCTCCGTCAGAAACAGCTGCACCCTTCAGCTCGGTCTGCTGCTGGAAGTCCCAGAAAGCGATGCCGAAGCCGATGAGAGCGAGGATGAGCAGAGCAGGGGTTGCCAGCGAATCGTTGGCAACGGTGATGAGCGCGAGGCCAAAGCCCATGAGGAAGAAGCCCCACATATCGCGGTTCATCATAACCTTGAGCAGGACGGCGAAGCCGACGAAGCGCATCATGCCGCCTGCAGCGGACAGACCGGTCTGCAGCCAAGTCGGGATGGCAGAAGCGATGGTCTGACCGATGGTAGCGCCAGCGATGAAGAACAGGGTGACGACGACAGCGAAGATCAGGCCGAGCAGAGCCATGGCGAAGTAGTTCAGGCGCTCGATGCCCTTGGTGTCCGCGTTGTGAGCCATGTTATCGGCCGTGGACATAAGCGGGGACATAAGCGTGAAGACCAGGGTAACGCCAAGCTGGCCAAGCAGAGCGAACGGAATGGCGAGGCCGACTGCCGCGTTGGGCTCGAGGCCCGTGGCGATAGCGAGAATGGCTGCCATGATGCCGCCGATGACGGCGTTAGGCGGCTGAGCGCCTCCGATCGGCATGTTGCCGATCGTCATGAGCTGATAGGTACCACCCACGAGAAGACCGGTGTTGAGGTCGCCAAGGATAAGACCGATGACGGCGCCGGTGACGATGGGCTGATAGAGAGACTCGAGGAAGTCAAACTGGTCGATTGCCGCGATGAACGTGACGACGAAGACCAGAGCGATCTGGATGATCGAGTATTCCATCTTGCTCCTCCTTTCAAAATGTATGTACGCACTTTGGATTTCACGTACAGAACGTCAGGGTTTCACTCCTGACAACGTGGATCACGAGGATTACGAGAAGAGCTTGCTCGTGTCCTCAACAGGCGTGCTCGGAACGCGCCTGATCTCCAACTCCACCCCCAATTCCTGCAGCTCTTTAAACGCAGCGACATCCTCGTCGTTAACTGCGACGGAGGTGGCGACTTGGCGCTTTCCTTCCGACATGTGCATGTTGCCGATGTTTACCTTCTTTATAGGCACACCGCCCTTGACGAGCGTAAGCACGTCTTCCGGTGTTTCGGCCACGATGAAGATCTTCTGGCGCGGGCTCGCCTTGCCAATGACGTCGATGGTCTTCTGCAGAGAGAAGAAACGCGTAGCGACGCCGGCGGGAGCGGCCATCTTCATGAGGTTCTGGCGCATGGTGTTGGACGCCACGTCGTCGTTGGCGACGAGGATGAGGTTGGAGCCCAGGGTGGAGTTCCACTGGGTGGCAACCTGACCATGAACCAGTCGGTTATCGATGCGGGTAAGAAGAATGTTGGGTTCTGCCATGTTGATCAGCTTCCTTTCGTTATTTGCTGACGACAGTTACTTGATCTCCTGAATCGCGTAACGCGAAACATCTACGACGGCTCCGGATCGGACTTTGATCTGGACCTTCTCGCCTTCGATGCCTTTGACGGTTCCGTAGATACCGCCGGCGAAAAGAACCTCTTGACCCGGCTTGAGCTCGGTGTGCAGCTCCTTGAAGTACTTCTGCTTCTTCTTCATGTTGATTTGCGACCAGATGGTGTAAATCAAGCCCATGATGACAAGCAGGCCTAAAAGGGCGACCGAGGAGCTCAGGACGTTGGCTCCGAAATCGGCCATTAGATGCCGTCCTCGTCGCCGAAGATATCCTCTTCCTCGGAGCCGGCAACGGATGCGACCGTCTGGGCGGTGACGCCCGTCTGGCCAACGGTCACGGCCTGCTCGCCAAGCTCGGCGAGCGTGGCATTGCCGCGGAGGAACAGAAGCTCAATAACCATGGGAAGGTTGGTGCCAGTCAGAACCTCGACGTTGTCGACATCCTGGGCAATCATCATCGACTGGTTGAACGGGGTGCCGCCAAGCAGGTCGGTAAAGACGAGCACGCCATCGCACTCCTCGCGCATGGCGGTAATAGCGGCGCGGAGATCCTCACCGTAGGAAGCAGCCTGGTCGCCCTCAAAAGGAACGACGGTAAAAGCGGGCTGGTCGCCGGCAACCATAGCGATAGCGCTAGCTAGGCCGGGTGCGAACTGTCCATGACCGGTAAGAATAAAGCCAACCATTCAAATTTCCCTTCCGAAGGTGTGTACAATCTGAGTCCGATGATTTTCGGAAGCCAGCGGGCGCTCGCCCTTAAAGCTTCTTAGAAAGCGTTCTTTGAAGACCAGTGGTTTCTAAACTGGTAGTAACCACGTGACGTGTTGTTGTCACTATATCACCCCAGAAGAGGTCGCTTTCGTTGATTCATACGGTAAAACGTTTTTGCACCGCTCACGGTGATATTTCGACCGTTTACCGGTCGTTAACACTTCTACCTGCGGTTTTGAAACCGTTTCGAAATGCTTTGGCAAAAGATCGGAACTTTTCCTGTCCCTAAACAACGCAGGGCGGCTAAAAATAGCGTGTAGAAAAATTGCAGGTCATTGTGAAGATATGTGAATTGGTCTTTTTGACTTAATACCAGTTAGAACCAGTTTTGAGA
>RPYR01000166.1 GCA_008671285.1 Collinsella aerofaciens
GGAGCTCAAGAAGCAGGGCGGCGTTGATGACGCCGCTGCCGCGGGACTGGTCGAGGAAACGGCTGCCGCGTCGACCGAGCTGGATGACGCCGCCAAGGCTGCGGCCGAGCGCGAGGCTCGCCGCCAAGCGCTCTACGAGGAAAACGAACGTGCCGAGGACGAGCGCGCCCGCGCCGAGGCAGAGCGTATGCGCGACGTGGACGACGAAGACGAGGACGAGACGCCTCGGGATACCTGGGCGACGGTGCGCCGCCTGTGGAGTGAGGCTGCCGGCGACCATTGGCGCTTCTATATCGTGTTCGCGAGCATTGTGTTCTATGTCATCTTTAACACCGCCGCGCCGGCATATAGCGCCCGCGTGATCGATGAGCTGTGGGGCCACATTCAGGTGGCGTTTGCCAACGACACCACTTTCAGCATCACCTGGGAGAACTGCGGCAGGACTATCTTCATCTACTTTTTGATTTGGACGGCCGCCGCTTCGTTCTACGCGCTCCAGAGCTTTTTGATGTCGAGCGTGGCCGAACGCCTCAATCTGTGCCTGCGCAACCGCATCGCGCAAAAGCTCAACCGTCTGCCGCTCGCCTATTTTGACGCGCATCGTCCCGGCGAGGTCGTCAGCCGCGCGACCAACGCCCTGGACAAGATGTCCGAGAGCATGCAGCGCGGATTGCTGCAGCTGCTCGTGTCGATCGGCACGGTTGTTGGTGCTGTGAGCGTGATGTTCGTGTTCAGCGTGCAGCTTACGCTCGTCTTTCTGTTCTTTACGGCACTGTCGCTGCTGGTGACGAAGGTCGTCTCGCGCCGCACACACGATGTGACGGGCGAGCGCCAGGAGTGGGTGTCCAAGATTACGAGTGCGGTCGAGGAAGGCTATTCGGGCCGTCTGGTGATCCGCGCGTTTAACCGCGAACGTCAGAGCTCCGCTGAGGTGCACGAGGCTTCGAAGGAACTGGCTCGTGTGAGCACCAAGGCCGACTTTATGATTAACGCCGTCGGCCCCGCGGTGCGCTTTATCGGCCGCCTGGCACAGATCGTGATTGCGATTGTGGGCTGCAGTATGCTGGTTGCCGGCCACATGACCGTCGGCGTGTTCCAGGCGTTCTTCCAGTTTATCTACGAGGCATCTGAGCCCATGACGCAGCTGTCGTTTACCTTCAACTCGCTGCAGAGCGCGCTGGCGAGTGCGGAGCGCGTGTTCGACCTGCTCGATGAGCCCGAGATGGAGGCCGATCCGCTGCCGGACGAGGCCGCCAAGCTGCCGGGTCGCGTGGAGGGCCGCGTCTCCTTTGAGCATGTGCGCTTTGGTTATTCGCCCGACAAGCCGCTTATGCGCGACGTGTCGTTTACTGCCGAGCCGGGCCAGAAGATCGCGGTGGTGGGAACCACGGGCGCAGGCAAGACGACGCTCATCAACCTGCTCATGCGCTTCTACGAGATTGACGGCGGGCGTATTACGCTCGACGGCGTGGATACGAGCCGCATGGATCGCGGCGAGCTACGTCAGCAGTTTGGCATGGTGCTGCAAGACGCCTGGCTATTCGATGGCACGATTGCCGAGAACATCGCCTACGGCTGCCCCGAGGCAACGCGCGACGAAATTGTGGCCGCCGCTCGTGCCGCGCAGGTCGACTTCTTCGTGCGCACCATGCCGCAGGGCTACGACACGCGCGTGGCCAACGATGCCGAAAGCATCAGCCAGGGCCAGCGTCAGCTGCTGACCATCGCACGCGTGCTGCTCAACAACCCGGCGATTCTCATCCTGGACGAGGCGACCTCAAGCGTGGACACGCGTACCGAGCTTGCCATCGGCCGTGCCATGGACGCGCTTATGCGCGGGCGCACGAGCTTTGTGATCGCGCATCGCCTGTCGACGATCGTGGACGCCGACCTGATCTTGGTCATGGACCACGGCAACATTATCGAGCAGGGCACGCATAAGGAGCTGCTCGCAGCCGAGGGCGCTTATGCCGACCTCTATCTGAGTCAGTTCGCATAATGTGACAAAGGGACAGTCCCTTTGTCACATCAAAAGGAATGGCGCGCCGGGGATTGATTCCCTGGCGCGCCTTTTGCGTCGGTGCCGATGTCGTTTTGTGCCGCTTGCGTTCCTAACGTTCGTCCATGAGCTTGGCGACGAGGGTTTTGAGCTCGGCCACCTCTCGCTCGAGTTCTTTGACGCGGCGGGCATTCTCGGTGATGCCCTGGCGGTTGAGGGCACTCTGCTCGGCGGCGTCATCGGGCATGTACTCGCGATGCTGCTTGGCGTCGAAACTCTCCTCGAACACGCGGCAGCCGTTGCGCTTGATGATGCGTCCCGGCACGCCCACGACGGTGCAGTTGTCGGGCACGTCCTTAACGACGACCGAGTTGCCGCCGATCTTGACGTTGTTGCCGATGCGGATGTTGCCGAGCACCTTGGCGCCCGTGCCCACCGTGACATTGTTGCCCAGGGTGGGGTGACGCTTGCCGGTCTCGTTGCCGGTGCCGCCGAGCGTGACGCCCTGGTAGAGCACACAGTTGTCGCCCACAATGGTGGTCTCGCCGATGACGACGCCCATGGCGTGGTCGATAAAGAAGTGCTTGCCAATCTGCGCGGCAGGGTGAATCTCGACGCCGGTGATGTGGCGGGTGATTTGCGAGAGCACGCGGGCGAGCGAGCGATGACCGTGCTCCCACAGCCAGTGCTCGGGCACGTGGTTCCACTTGGCGTGCAGGCCAGGATAGGAAAGGAAGATGACCAGACCGTTTTGCGCGGCGGGGTCCTGCGCCTGGACGGTCTTGATGTCCTCGCGAATGGTATTGATAAAGCTCACCGGCCGCCCTCCCTTAGCGCCATGGCAATGCGATTCAATAAAGTATAGCGATTCGCTAGGGATTAAAAAGGACAATCTTGGCGGCTTTGCGCTACAAGTGTCAGTTATGCAAACTTGCTGGTAATGGAGTCATGCTTTTGTGGGGTTGCGCAGGAGGGGGCACCGCAACCGTATACTGGTCAACTTGGACGTATACGCACCCACAACTGAGAGGTTTTACTTCATGGGTTTCATCAATTTTATTGCCGAGCTGCTTAAGGACCCGCGCACCGCGATCGCCAGCTGGATCGCCGCCGGCCCGCTTATGGCCTACGGCTGCGTATTCCTGATCATCTTTATCGAGACGGGCGTGGTGTTCTTCCCGTTCCTTCCCGGTGATTCGCTGCTGTTCGCCTCGGGTTTCTTTGCCCACAACGGCGGCTTTAACATCGTGGCGCTTCTGGCCACCGCATGGGCCGCTGCCATTTTGGGCGATCAGTGCAACTTTATGATCGGCCACTTCTTTGGCCGCAAGATCATCGCTTCGGGCAAGGTCAAGGCCATGACGCCCGAGCGCATCAAAAAGTCCGAGGACTTCTTGGACAAGTGGGGTCACCTGGCCATCTTCCTGGGTCGCTTCTTCCCGTTTATCCGCACCTTTGTGCCCTTTATCGCTGGCATGGGCGGCATGCACTGGCGCAACTTTGTCGTCTTTAACGTGCTGGGCGGCATTACCTGGTCGACGGTCTTTACGCTGCTGGGCTACTTCTTTGGCGGCATTCCCTTTGTGCAGGAGCACTTTGAGCTGCTGATTATCGGCATCGTTGCCGTGTCGATCATCCCGACCGTGGTCGGTCTGGTTAAGGCCAAGCTGGGCAAATAGAACGCGTAGCTCGAGCCAGCGCGCAAACCGTGCCGTTGAGGCCCGTCACCGCTTACGGTGGCGGGCCTCTTCAGCTTCGGTCAAATGAAAATACTTTAGTTAGTTAAAGAAAAACGTTTTATCCGACGCGCGTGCGGAGTACAATCTCGTGCATGCGAATCGACGTACCATCGGCTTTGATGCTGTTCGCGTGTCCCGTCCGGCTCTACGCTCCGGGCGTGCGACGTTGCGACGCGGTCGGCCTCGGTCCTTGCGTGCGGGTTCGCGAGTATGCAACTGTGTATGTAAGGAGCGACATATGACTGTCGAGAAGAAGGATATCGATTGGGGTAGCCTCGGCTTTGGCTACATGAAGACCGATTACAGCTACGAGGCCCATTGGAAGGACGGCGAGTGGGACGAGGGTGGCCTGACCACCGACCACACCCTGCATGTCTCCGAGTGCGGCGGCATCTTCCATTACTGCCAGGAGGTCTTTGAGGGCCTGAAGGCCTACACCGCCGAGGACGGCAGCATCGTCTGCTTCCGCCCCGACATGAACGCCGAGCGCATGTACAACTCTGCCCAGCGCCTCGAGATGCCCCCGTTCCCCAAGGACAAGTTCGTCGAGGCTGTCAAGCAGGTCGTTTCTGCAAACGCCGCCTGGGTTCCGCCCTTCGGTTCCGGTGCGACCCTGTACGTGCGTCCGTTTATGATCGGCTCCGGTGACGTGATTGGCGTGGCTCCCGCTCCTGAGTACACGTTCCGCATTCTCGTGACCCCGGTCGGTCCGTACTTTAAGGGTGGCCTTAAGCCCGTTAAGCTGCGCGTTTCCGAGTACGACCGTGCCGCACCGCACGGCACCGGCAATATCAAGGCCGGCCTGAACTACGCCATGTCCCTCAAGCCCACGATGGAGGCCCATCGCGAGGGCTATGCCGAGAACCTGTATCTCGACTCCGAGTCCCGCACCTATGTCGAGGAGACCGGCGGCGCCAACGTCCTGTTCGTGAAGGAGGACGGTACGCTCGTCGTTCCGCAGTCGCACACCGACTCCATCCTGCCCTCCATCACCCGTCGTTCGCTCGTTCAGGTTGCTCAGGACCTGGGTATGACCGTCGATCAGCGCCCCGTCGAATGGGCCGAGGTCAAGGCCGGCACCTTTGTGGAGTGCGGCCTGTGCGGCACCGCTGCCGTCATCTCCCCGGTTGGCGAGATCGACAACAAGGTTTACGGCGCCGACGAGACCGTGACCTTCCCGGCTGGCTACACCGAGATCGGGACTGTGATGAAGAAGCTCCGCGAGACCCTGACCGGTATCCAGTCTGGTGCTGTTGAGGATAAGCACGACTGGGTTTACACCGTCGCGTAAGCTGCCATAGCTGTTCGGCCCGAGGGCAACCTTCCTTTCCGGCGCGTCCTCGGACATGAAAGAACCTCCGCTGCGCACTTCGCGCGGCGGAGGTTCTTTCGTCCTGCGGAGTGCGCCGGAAAGGAAGGTCGCGCTTTTGTTTTGGTTCGCGCCATGTGGGGGTGGTGGCGACGTGCATTTTTGCGAGTATTCTGCAATCGAAGGCCCCTGCATACCGACCTCGGGCAAAAAATCGGGAGTTCTCGATGTTTTCTACGGATGATGGGCGGGGTTATGGGCTGACAGCGTTTGATTTGCAGGGATATTCGCGGTCTTTGGCATTTATCGTGGCGCCCGAAGCTCTTGGTTATGTTGAATACTCCTAAAAATGCACGGCGCTTAGAGGGGGACCTTCGCGAAAAAGGAAACCGCCCCGTCGAAGTATGCATTCGACGGGGCGGTTTATGCATTTGGCCGATTTAGGATGCGCTGCCAAACTACTAGCACTTGACGGTCGGGGCCTGGCGGGCTGCTTCGGCGGCCTCGAAGCCCTGGCGCTCCTTAAACTGGAAGATGCCGGCAAAGATGACAGCCGGGAACGTTTGAATGGCGTTGTTGTAGCTGAGCCCGCAGTCGTTGTAGCTCTGGCGTGCATAGCTAATCTTGTTCTCGGTATCCTCGAGCGATGCCTGCAGCTGCGTAAAGTTGGTGTTTGCCTTAAGATCGGGATAGGCCTCGGCCACAGCGAAGAGCTGGCGCAGTGCGCCGGTCAGCACGTTGTCGGCTTCCATCTTGGCCTCGGGCGTGGTGGCCTTGACGGCGGTGTTACGCGCGCTGATCACGGCGGAGAGCGTCTCCTGCTCGTGCTTGGCGTAGCCCTTGACGGTCTCGACCAGGTTGGGGATCAGGTCGTTACGGCGCTGCAGCTGCGTATCGATGTTCTGCCAGGCGTTATCGATGCGGTTACGCTTGGTGACCATGTTGTTGTAGATGCCGGCGATGGCGCAGACAATCACAATGACAACAACGATGCCGATGATGACGGTAATCATGATGTCTCCGTTTCGAATGGCCGCGGCGGCATGCGCCAGCTGCCGTTGGTATAACGCTACTAGTATACCCGCAACGTTTGACCGTGCCGAACTTTCCGGTAAGCGTTGTGTTTTCGGCGGGGTTGGCACCGGGGCAAAGCGCGCGAGGTACAGGTGTAAGATATGCGACAGATTGACGAGTGTTGTCTTTGCCCTGAGGATGGCGATACCAGTGGACCTTCGCATCAAGAAAACCTACCGCGCCCTGTTCGATGCCTTTACCGAGCTTCTCGAGGAGCATCGTTTTGAGGACCTGACGGTTGCCATGCTGTGCGACCGCGCCATGATTCGCCGCACGACGTTCTACAAGCACTTTCGCGACAAGAACGATTACTTTGCCTTTTATATCGATGAGCTCATGTCGGGCTTGCCGCAAAAACAGCCCGATGAGGCCGGCGCAGTGTCTGCCGAGGACGTGCGCGCGCTTCGGCACGCGATTTTGGACGATGCCATGGATTTGATTCTGACGCACGAGCGGCTCATGGATAACATTTTGGCAAGCAGCATGTCGGGCATGTTGACCAACGTTATTTGCGACCGCATTGCCCGCTCCATCCGCGAGCGTGTGATGAACGTGCTTGCCGAGGACGCCCTGGCCCCCGTGTCACTCGAGACGACGTCTGAGTTTGTCGCCGGCGGTATTATTCGTCTTTTCACGATATGGTGGGAATCGGGCCACGATCTTGAGCGTCGACCTGAGATAGCCGACGTGGTCGATGCGCTGTTTGAGCGGACCATGACACCGGTGCATCACTAGGAGTGGCGGAGAGAGGGGGATTCGAACCCCCGGAACGCTCTCGCGCTCAACGGTTTTCAAGACCGCCGCATTCAACCGCTCTGCCATCTCTCCGTGAGTCGTAATGATAGCATCGTTTTGAATTTGCAACAGGGAAGGCGAA
>RPYR01000154.1 GCA_008671285.1 Collinsella aerofaciens
ATTCGCGCAGGGTTGGCAAGCTATCTGCCCAACACGACCAAGCTCCTCCTCGCCCAGCGCATCAGCTCCGTGCAGGACGCAGACCGCATCATCGTCATGGAGGGCGGCCGCATCGCGCAGATCGGTAACCACGACGAGCTGCTTAAGACGAGCGAGATCTACCGCGAGACTTTTACCTCGCAAAACAAGATGTCTGCCGAGGGCGAAGGGGCCGTCGAGGCCGACACCGAGGCATCCGTAACGCAAGCTCAGACCCAGGAAGGAGGCGAGGCGCATGAGTAAGGCAACGACCGCTGAGCGCGCGCTCAACCGCAAGGGTGGCACCATGTCGCGCCTCATCAAGACGCTCTTTGGCTTCTACCCCGTGCTTTTGCCCCTCGTCGTCGTCGGCGTGGTACTCTGCGCCATCATCAACTCCATCGGCGCGACCTTCCTTCAGAGCGCTCTGCAGATTATTAGCGAATCGTGGCAGTCGGGCGATTGGGAAGCCGCACAGCCCAAGATCGCACAGCTCGTGACCACCCTCGCCTGCATCTACGGCGTCGGCATCCTGTCCTCGCTGTTCTGGAACCGCGCCATGGCCATCGTCACGCAGGGCTCGCTCGAGAAGCTGCGCGAGAAGATGTTCAACCGCATGCAGGACCTGCCAATTCGCTACTTCGACACGCACCAGCGCGGCGACATCATGAGCCACTACACCAACGACATCGACACGCTGCGCCAGATGATCAGTCAGTCGCTGCCCAACCTGCTCATGACGACCATCGTCATCGTCACGGTGTTCTTTATCATGCTGTACTACAGCGTGTGGATGTGCCTGGTCATTGTGGCCGGCGTCGCCTTTATGACCTTTATGACCAAGCTGCTCGGCTCCAACTCCGCGCGTTTCTTTATTGCGCAGCAGACCGAGCTCGGCGTGGTCGAGGGCCATATCGAGGAAGTCATGAACGGCCAGAAGGTCGTCAAGGCATTCTGCCACGAGTCTGCCGCCGAGGCCGATTTTGACGAGCGCAACGAAAAGCTCTTCGAGGTTTCCCAGAAGGCCAACATGTACGCCAACATCCTCATGCCTATCCTTATGAACCTGGGTAACCTGCTCTACGTGCTGGTGGCCCTTGCCGGCGGCATTTTCCTGGCGCTGGGCGTGCCCAACCTGAGCATCTCGGGCATGGCGCTGTCCATCGCCGTCGTGGTGCCGTTCCTCAACATGACCAAGCAGTTCTGCGGACAGATCGGCCAGATCTCGCAGCAGATCAACGCCGTAGTCATGGGCCTCGCCGGCGCCGACCGCATCTTTGAGCTTATCGACGAGAAGCCCGAGGCCGACGAAGGCTATGTGACGCTCGTCAACGCGCAGGTGAACCCCGACACCTGGGAGTTCGAGGAGGCCGACCACCACACCGGCATGTGGGCATGGAAACATCCGCACCGCGCAACCGGCGAGATCGAGTACGTACCGCTGCGCGGCGACCTGGTCATGGACAACGTCGACTTTGGCTACACGCCCGACCACGAGGTGCTGCACGGCGTGTCCGTGTTTGCCAAGCCGGGCCAGAAGGTCGCGTTTGTCGGCGCCACCGGTGCCGGCAAGACGACCATCACCAACCTCATCAACCGCTTCTATGACATCGCCGATGGCAAGATCCGCTACGACGGCATCAACGTCAACAAGATCCGCAAGGCCGATCTGCGCCGCTCGCTGGGCGTCGTGTTGCAGGACGTGAACCTGTTCACCGGCACCGTGATGGATAACATCCGCTACGGCAACCTGGATGCCACCGACGAGGAGTGCATCGCGGCTGCCAAGCTCGCGGGCGCTGACGACTTTATCACCCGCCTGCCCGACGGCTACGACACCATGCTCACCGGTAACGGCGCGCAGCTGTCGCAGGGCCAGCGCCAGCTGATTTCGATCGCACGCGCCGCCGTCGCCGATCCGCCGGCAATGATTCTGGACGAGGCCACATCGAGCATCGACACCCGCACCGAGGCTATCGTGCAAGCGGGTATGGACAAGCTCATGGAGGGCCGCACGACGTTTGTCATCGCACACCGCCTGTCCACCGTGCGCAACTCCGACGCGATCATCTGTCTGGACCACGGCCGCATTATCGAGCGCGGTAACCACGACGAGCTGATCGCCAAGCGCGGATACTACTATCAGCTCTATACCGGAGCGTTTGAGCTGGAGTAGTTCGGCTCGCCGAGATGGCCGATTTGCCGCTCATTCGTCGGGCACGACCCTAATCAATGCCCTCCTCTTTCGCGGTAAATCGACTCATCTCAACGACCCAAACACGATGCGCCGCAATCAAAACCACCCCTAAAAGGGGTGGTTTGCTCTTAGGGTATAACCCTTGGATTTCCGGCACGCGTCTAAAGGCGCCGGCCCTCACGGGGTTCGGGCCGCACTGCAGATTGACCCGTGGCGGGCCGGTCAAACCGGCGCTACTTGCGCCCCGGCCCCCTATCGAAGGGGTCCTCGTACTCCTTGACGCTCAGCCGGTCGAGCGCGATGTCGGCCCTCTCCTGCTCCCGGATGTACTTCGCGATCGTGGCCTCGTTCAGGCCGACGGTGGACACGTAGTAGCCCTCGGCCCAGAACTTCCTGTTGCCGAACTTGTACTTCATGTTCGCGTGCCTGTCGAATATCATCAGCGAGCTCTTCCCCTTCAGGTAGCCCATGACGCTCGCGACGCTGTACTTCGGCGGTATCGCCAGCAGCATGTGGACGTGGTCGGGCATCAGGTGCCCCTCGATGATCTCGATCCCCTTGTACTGGCAGAGCTTCCTGAAGATCTCCCCAAGGTCGGACCTTATTTGGTTGTAGATGACTTTGCGCCTATACTTCGGCGTGAACACGACGTGGTACTTGCACATCCACTTCGTGTGCGACAGGCTGTAGGCCTTCTGGGCCATACGCCACCAC
>RPYR01000024.1 GCA_008671285.1 Collinsella aerofaciens
GAGCCTGGAGTACGTGTGCTACAACCTGCGCAACAGCGTTAGCCAGGCTTGCACTACCTTTGTGGGACAAACTCACGGCGCCCGCCAGATCGACCGCTGCACCAAGACGCTCAAGGTCTGCCTGGTCGAAGGCGGTATCGTTGCACTCACCACGATTATCGTTATTGTCGGCCTGGGGCGTGAGATCTTGTCGCTGTTCAACAGCGATCCCAACATCGTCTCGATCGGCTATATCCGCGTGTGTTCGATCTTCCCGGCGTACGCCTTTAGCATGTTCTACGAACACATGTCAGGCTACCTGCGCGGCTTTGGCATCTCGCTCACGCCCGCCCTCATCACCATGATCTGCGTCTGCGGCATCCGCTTCTATTGGGTGTTCTGCGTGTTCCCGCACTTCCGCACCTTTGCGAACATCATGATGGTCTACCCCATCAGCCTGGGCACCACGGCGTTCTTTATGGTCGTGGCGGTACTACTTTGCCACCCGGCACGCACCTATCGCGCCACCCAAGCCAAAGCGACAGCCCGCTAAACACCGCACTCAACGCCACGCCAGTCATTAATTGACAATATGCGAGCTCATATAGTCGATAAAGCACCTCGTGGCGATGGGCATGGTGTCCCAGCTGCGCCAGGCGGCCACCACGTCACGCGAGGGGGCATGCACGATGGGCCGCACATGAATATCGGCTTGCATGCCCTCTACAGTACGACGGTAGAGCATGCTCACGCCCAGGCCCTCCTCCACCATCGCCATGATGGTGTAGTCGTCGGTCACCTCACTCGTCACGTGCGGCGACAGCCCATGCGCTGCGAATGCATCGAGCACCAGGCTCTGTTCGCCCTCATCCAGCAGCACAAACGGCTCGGACGCCAGGTCGGCGAGTGTCACCTTTTCCTTTGCCGTCAGCGGATGCTCGGCCGGCAACAATGCCACCAACTCGTCGTGATAGACCACGCGCTTCTCGAGCCCAGCGGTAAATCCGCGCGCCGTAAAACAAAAATCAACCACGCCATCGTGTACCCATTGAGCGTTGCGCGTGTAATCGCCCTGCTTGAGGGTAAAGCGTACGCCCGGGTGCAGCGCACCAAAGTCGCGGATCACGCGTGGCAACACGGTACGACTCACGTTGGTAAATGTCGCAATGCGAATATCAGTCGAGGAGAGCCCCAGCAGCTCCTGGCGCTTACCCTCGAGCTCAGCCTCAGCGGTCACAATCTGGCGCAGGAACGGCAGATATTGTTTACCGTCGCGCGTAAGCGAAACGCCCTGCTTACCGCGCTCGATAAGCGTGGTACCCAGCTCGCGCTCGAGCGCTTTGACGGCCTGGCTCACCGCACTTTGCGTATAGCCCAGTTCGTCCGCCGCGCCCTTAAGACTGCCGCAATCGACCACCATACAAACAATCTGATACCGCGATGCCATCGTGCCTCCACATCGATGTAGCCGTAAAACGTTTTGCCAGGGCTTTTTCTGCCAACATTAGTATTTCTTAATCATACTGAAGATACATTCGCTTTACTACATCCATATCTGGGAGCAGAATCCTTTTTACGAAACCGTTCTGTAACAAAAGGAGTCCCATGGATCGCAAAAAAGCAATCGCGCTCTCATTTTCCGTTCCCGTCGCATGGGGCTTTTCGTACCCCCTCATGAAGATTGGCATGGACAGCATGAACGCCACGAGCATCGTCGCGCTACGCTGCATCATCGCCTTTGTGACCTGCCTGCTGCTCTTCCACGAGCGCGCTTTCCGCATCAACCGTAACCTTATGGTCCGTGCCGCCATCATCGGCGCCATTATGGCAACCGAGCTCACCTGCATGTGCCTGGGCTCCAGCCTCACCTCTGCCTCCACTGCCGGCTTTTTGCAGAGCCTGACGGTCGTGATCGTGCCGTTTGCCAACGCAGCCCTGCTGCGTCGCGCCCCCGAGCGCAAGGTGCTCATCGGCACGGCTATCGTCACCTGCGGCATGCTGCTGCTCTCGGGCGCCGACTTTACCAGCCTGAATCCCGGCGCAATCATCATGCTGCTCTCGGCCTTTATCTATGCCAGCCACATTATCGTGGCCAAGCGCTTTGTCGAAGAAGTCGATCCGCTGGCTCTGGGCGTTTGGCAGCTAGGCTTTGGCGGTTTGTTCTCGGGCGTCGCGGCATTCACCTTTGGCGGCTTCACGCTTCCCAGCACGCCGGGCGAAATCGTGGTCGTCGTCGCGCTCGCACTCATCTGCTCTGCCTACGGCTTTATCACCCAGACACTCGTGCAGCCCCACGTGCCTGCCGAGACCACCGGTTTCGCCTTCTCGCTCGAGCCGGTATGCTCCGCCGTCTTTTCGTTCTTCCTGGTCGGCGAGGTCCTGAGCCCCATCGCCTTCTTTGGCGCCGCCCTCATCCTCACCGGCGTCATGGCGGCAACCGTCGAGCTTCCGCGCCTCCGCGCACATGGACGCGCTCGTATGGCAGGAGCGCCCGAGCGCGCCTCGTAGACCCCACTCTTCATACAGCCGCGGCATAAAGGCAACCGGTGCGCCTTTACAATAGATGCCAGCAGATCATCTGACGTAAAGGAGCCCCATGGACGCCGCGACCCGCGACCGCAACATAGCAACTTGGTTGGGCGATGCGCCGCAGCCGGTACGTGACACTACGAACCAGCTGCTCGAGCGTATCGCCCTTTTGCGTGCCGAGCAGACCATCTACCCGGCACAAGACGACATCCTCAATGCCCTCGCCTACACGCCGGCCGACCAGGTCAAAGTTGTCATCTTGGGTCAGGACCCCTATCACGGACCCAACCAGGCAATGGGACTGTCGTTCTCGGTCCCCGCGACGCAAACCAAGTTGCCGCCGAGCCTGCGCAACATCTATAAGGAACTCAAAGCCGATCTGGGTTGTCCCATTCCCGCCACGGGAGATCTAACACCATGGGCACAACAGGGCGTCCTGCTCCTCAACACTACGCTCACCGTGCGCGAGCATGCCGCTAACTCGCACGCCAAGCTTGGCTGGAACACGCTCACCGACTACGTTATCGAACGCTGCTGCCAGCTGCCCCAGCCGATAGTCTTTTTGACATGGGGTCGCTTTGCCCAGCAGATGGTCGAAGGCAAGATCGTCGCAACTGGTGCGGGCAAGACAACCGGCAAGTTCTGCCTGGCCTCTACGCACCCCTCGCCGCTTTCGGCCAACCGTGCCACGGCAGAACTCCCCGCCTTTATGGGATCGCGTCCCTTCTCGGCAGCCAATCGGCTACTCGAACAGCACGGCTCGACCCCCGTCAACTGGACTTGCCTCGGC
>RPYR01000261.1 GCA_008671285.1 Collinsella aerofaciens
CTCATCATGATCTCGCCGAAGGTAAGAACCGTTTTACCCATGGTCGCGCAGCTCCTTTTACTCGTGCGTACACCTTTGATATGGCGTTGGCACGCAGGTGCCAAGACGGTAGGGTGCGTCTTTGCACCTGCGTGCCAACGCTCGCCGAAATCGGTTTACGAAATCGGTTTCGTTTCGAGTTGTAGTATACTCACCTACAGCGTTTTGCAACCGAGATTTTTAAAAAAATGCCTAAAATGGCTCAGATCGCCGACAATTGGGAAACGGGGTGCGTTATGGCGCAGATGAGAATCAAGGACATTGCCGCCGAGGCGGGCGTGAGTCCGGCCACGGTCTCGCGCTACCTCAACAACCGCCCCGGGCAAATGACCGAGGAGACCCGTGCTCGCATCGCGGCAGTTATCGAGCGCACCGGCTATCGCCCACGTGCCGCCGCGCGCAATCTGCGCAGCTCGCGTACGAACCTCATCGGTGTGATTCTGGCTGACATCGCCAACCCGTTCTCGAGCGCCATGCTCGAGGGCCTTTCCGCCAGCACCGCGGCGCGCGGCTGCTCGCTCATGACGGCCATTAGCGGCAACGACCCCGCTAAGGAAGCGGAGTCGCTCACCAGACTTATCGATGCCGGCGTGGACGGCCTGGTCGTCAACACCTGCGGAGGCAATGACGAGGCGATCGCCGCGGCAGCGGGACGTCTGCCCGTTGTGCTGCTCGACCGCGACGTTGCCGACGGCGGTGTTGACCTGGTGACATCTAACAACCGTGAGCTGGTCGCCGGCTTGGTAGATGCCTTGGCAGCTGCGGGCAGCGAGCGTCTGTGCCTGCTCACCGAGGCAAGTGACGATAGCCCCGTGCGTCGAGAGCGCGCCGAGGCCTTTGCCGACGAGCTTTCGCGCCGCGGCCTTGCGGGCGAGGTCGTCACCCTGGCCGACGGTGGCGCCACGGGCGTCGGCCGCTTGGACGAGGCCATCCGCGACTATGCGGGCAAAAAGCTCGGCCTCATTGCCGTCAACGGCCTGGTCTTCCTGCGCCTGACCGAGGCGCTGGCGCAGCTTGGTCCCTCGCTGCCGGCGGGGCTCAAGATCGCGACGTTTGACGACTACCCCTGGAACCATGTGCTCTTTGGTGGCGTGACCACGGCCGCGCAGGACACCCTCACCATTGCCGAGCGCGTAGTCGAGCGCCTTTCCGAGCGCATCGACGTTGTTACCACCACCGTGGGCGAGGCCGCAAAGCTCGCCCCCAAGCGCATCGAGATTCCCGGCCACATCGAACACCGCGCCTCGACCTCGCGCTAGCAGCTCGTTCGCAACTGCCTGTTCGCGCACGTTTTTTGAGCGCTTGATACGCTTTAACCCTGCGGAAACATTTTTCTGCGATAGTATCTGCGATATAGACCAGTCGAAACCCGCCCGAAAGAAAGGGGAGCGACATGAACCAGCAGAACATCGATTACGTACTCCGCTCCGTAGAGCAGCGTGACATCCGCTTTGTGCGTCTGTGGTTTGTCGACATTCTCGGCCGCCTCAAGAACTTTGCCATTAGCCCCGAGGACCTCGAGGTCGCTTTTGAGGAGGGTATTGGCTTTGACGGCTCCGCCATCGAGGGCTTTGCCACGCCCGAGGAAGCCGACATGCTGGCGTTTCCCGATGCTTCGACCTTCCAGATTTTGCCGTGGCGCCCGAGCCACAACGGCGTCGCCCGCGTGTTCTGCGACGTGTGCACCCCCGACCGCAAGCCCTTCGCCGGCGATCCGCGCGATGCGTTGCGCCGCATGTTCTATAAGGCCGAGAAGGCTGGCTACCTGCTCAACGTGGGCGCCGAGCTGGAGTATTACTACTTCCCCGACGAGCACACCCCCGAGCCGCTCGACAACGTGGGCTACTTCGATCTTTCGGTGAGCGATGCCGCTCGCGACCTGCGCCGCAACACGGTCCTCACGCTCGAGAAGATGTCCGTGCCCGTGGAGTACACCTTCCACGCCGCCGGCCGCTCGCAGCACGGCATGAGCCTGCGCCACGCCGAGGCCCTGAGCATGTCCGACGCCATCACCACGGCCAAACTCATCATTAAGCAGCAGGCTTACGAGAGCGGGTGCCACGCCTCCTTTATGCCCAAGCCGTTGGCGGGCGAGGACGGCAGCGCTATGTTCCTGTGCCAGTCGCTATTCGACCACGACGGCAACAACGTCTTTTGGGGCGAGGACGACGAGAAGTACCACCTCTCCGATATCGCCAAGCACTACATGGCCGGCATCTTGGCGCACGCGCGCGAGATCAGCGCCATCACTAACCCCACGGTCAACTCGTACAAGCGCATCACCACGGGCGGCGACTCCGTGCCGCAGTACGCCACGTGGGGCCTGCGCAACCGCGCGAGTATGGTCCGCATTCCGGTCTACAAGCCCGGCAAGCAGCTGTCCACGCGCATCGAGCTTCGCAGCCCCGACCCCATGGCCAACCCGTACCTGGTCAACGCCGTCACGCTGGCGGCTGGTCTGGACGGCATCGAGCGCAAGCTGGAGCTCCCGCCCGAGGCAACGGCTGAGACGCTCAAGCTTACCGACCGTCAGATGGTCGAGGCCGGCTACACGCCGCTGCCTCGCTCGCTCAAAGAGGCGCTCGACGTGTTTGAGGACTCGCAGTTTATGAAGGATGCCCTCGGCGAGCACATCCACAGCTTCTTCCTCAAAAAGAAGCGCGACGAGTGGCATAAGTTTGAGTCTACGATCACCGAGTGGGAGATCAAGCACTACCTGGCGAACTCCTAATCGCGCTGACTTGTTCCAGTACGATTGAGCTCATTTCCTTGGAGGCCGATATGTCCGAAAAGAGTGCCCTGTTCATGGCGCGCACGACGCGCTTCCACGAGTTTGCCCGCAGCTTGACGACTACCCTGGGTGTCGAGGTGAGCCTGGCAACTCCCGATTCGCCGACCGCGGCGCACGACTTTGACCTGCTGATCCTCGATTCCGATGGCATCCGCAGCGACCGCATCGATCAGATTGCCAAGTGGCTTGACGATCGCGGCGGCGTCCCCATGTTGGTGATCGTCGACGACGAGGCGCTCGGCACCCTGCGCCTGCCCAATCATGCGCATGCCGACTTTGTATGCCCCACGGCGACGCCCAACGAGCTTAAGGCTCGTGCACAGCGCCTGATGGGCGAGGAGGAGACCGTCACCGCCGACGATGTGCTCAACATCGATAACCTCGAGATCAACCTGGCTACCTACCAGGTGACGCTCGATAACGAGCCCATCGACCTGACGCTGATGGAGTACTCGCTGCTGAGCTTTTTGGCGACGCACCCCAACCGTGCCTACAGCCGCGAAGTGCTGCTGCACCGCGTGTGGGGCTTTGAGTACTGCGGCGGCACGCGCACCGTCGACGTGCACATTCGACGCATCCGCTCCAAGGTGGGCCCGCAGATCGCGGCACACATCACCACCGTCCGCGGCGTGGGCTATCTGTTTAAGGACTAGATTTCCACCACAAAGGGGC